>NZ_LZKH01000236.1:0-19845 GCF_001672745.1 Mycobacterium sp. E1386 | reverse complement strand
CGGCGGTGTCGAGGCGGGTGGCCACGACCACCGGCGGCTCGGCCAGCAGCGCGGCGTCGAGCAGGTCGAGCGCCTGGCGCGTGGACAGCGGGGCGAGCCCGGCGCGGCTCATCCGCGCCTTGTCGCGGTCGGTGAGGTTGCGGGTCATGGCCGACTCCTCTTCCCACATCCCCCAGGCGATCGACAAGCCGGGCAGGCGGTGGGCGTGGCGGTACCCCGCCAGGGCGTCCAGGAAGCTGTTGGCGGCCGCGTAGTTGGCCTGACCCGGGGCGCCCACGATCCCCGCCATCGACGAAAACATCACGAACGCCGAAAGATCCAGCCCCCGGGTCAGCTCGTGCAGGTGCCATGCCCCGTCGACCTTCGAGCGCAGCACCGCGTCGATGCGCTCCGGCGTCAGGGACGCGATCACCGCGTCGTCGAGCACCCCGGCGGCATGGAACACGCCGCGCAGCGGGTAGCGCGCCGGTACCTGCGCCAGCAACCGCGCGACGGCGTCGCGGTCACCGACGTCGCAGGCCATCACGGACACCTGGGCCCCGGCCTCACGCAGCTCGGCGACCAGTCCGGACAGCCCGTCCGCCCGCTCACCGCCGCGGCTGACCAGCATGACGTTCGGCACGCGGTAGCGCTCGACCAGGTGACGCGCCACCGCCGAGCCGGCCATGCCGGTCCCCCCGGTGATCAACGCCGTGCCGCCGGTCAGCCCGGCAGCCCCCTCGGGCATGGTGAGCACGACCTTGCCGATGTGGCGGGCCTGGCTGACGAACCGGTAGGCGTCCGCGGCGCGACGCACATCGAAGGCCTTGACGGGCAATGGCTTCAGAGCTCCGGCCGCGAACAACCGCATCAATTCCGCCCACATCTCCGCGATGCGGTCCGGGCCCGCCTCCATCAGATCGAACGCGCGGTAGGTTTGGGCGATCGCGTCCGGGTCGCGCAGGTCGGTCTTGCCCATCTCGATGAAACGCCCGCCGGGGCCCAACAACCGCAGCGAGGCGTCGGTGAACTCGCCGGCCAGCGAGTTGAGCACGACGTCCATGCCGGCGCCGCCCGTCGCGGCGGAGAACTTTTCCTCGAAGTCCAGGGTTCGCGAATCCGCGATGTGGTCGTCGTCGAAACCCATGGCGCGCAGGGTGTCCCACTTGCCGCGGCTGGCGGTCGCGAATACCTCGGCGCCCCAATGCCGGGCCAGCTGCACCGCCGCCATGCCCACCCCGCCGGCCGCGGCGTGCACCAGCACGCGCTCGCCGGCCCGCAGGCCGCCGAGGTCCGACAGCCCGTAATACGCCGTCAGGAACACCACCGGCACACCGGCCGCCTGGGTGAACGACCAACCCGGCGGCACCGGGGTCACCAGCCGCCGGTCGACGGCCGCCTCCGACCCCGTCAGGCCCAGGATGCCCATGACCGCGTCGCCGACGGCCAAATCGGTTACGCCGAAACCGATCTCGGTCACCACCCCCGCGCCCTCGGCGCCCAACTGCGCGAGGCCCGGATACATGCCCAGGGCCACCAGCACGTCGCGGAAGTTCACCCCGGCCGCGGCCACCGCCACCCGCACCTGACCGGCGGCCAGTTCCGCCGGCGGACCGGATACCACCGCCAGGTCCTCCAGCGTCCCGGCATCACCGGCGGCCAGCCGCCAGACCGACGGCGCTTCGGGGAACCGCAGCACCGGGTGCGCCTTGACCGGCTTCAGCCGGGCACCGTAGGCGACGCCCTCGCGCACGATCAATTGCGGTTCCCCGCAGCCGATTACGGACCCGAGGTCGAGGGACCCATCGGAGTCGACCAGCACCGCACGTCCGGGATGCTCGGCCTGCGCCGACCGCACCAGCCCCCACACCGCCGCACCGGCCAGGTCCGACACGTCCTCACCGGGCAGCGCGACCGCCCCCCGGGTCAGCACCACCAGCGGCCCGGACCCGTCGCCCCGGGACTGCAACACGCCCAACGCCTCGTGTGTGGCGGCGTAGACCGAGCCGACCACGCCCGGACCGTTCGACGCCGGCTGCCACATCTCGGGGGCCGCTTCGAGGCCGTTGTCCGGCAACGGAACCGGGGACCACACCGCCTCCAGCAGTTCGCCACCACCGGAACGCGCCGCCGCGGCCGCCGACAGCTGTGCGGCCGTGACCGGACGCGTCACCAGCTCGCGCACCGACAGCACGGGCAAGCCCGACGAGTCGGCCAGCTCGACCGCCACGGCACCCGTGCCCACCGGCGCCAGCCGCACCCGGACCCGCGACGCCCCGGCCGCATGCAGACACACCCCTTGCCAGGAGAACGGCAGGACGGTCTCGGCCCGCTCGTCGGCCACCCCCAAAGCGTGCAGGGCCGCGTCCAGTACCACCGGATGAATCCCGAAGCCGCCCACCGTGACACCGGCCTGCTGTGGGGCCTCGACCTCAGCGAAGGTCTCGTCGCCCCGCCGCCACACCTTCCGCAGCCCGTGGAAGGCCGGACCATACCCGTAGCCGCGCGCCGCCAAATCGTCGTAGGCGCCGGACACATCGACCGCCGTGGCGCCGACCGGCGGCCACACCGACAGGTCCGCGGCCGGTGCCGGCGAGCCTTCGCTCAACACACCCTGGGCGTGCAGCGCCCACTCCGGGCCGGCCTGCGAGTACACCGCGGCCGCCCGGGATCCCCCTTCGCCGGCGGCGTCCACCACCACCTGCACCCGCACCGTGCCGGCGGGCGGCAGCGGCAACGGCGCCGATAGCGTCAGCTCCTCGATCACCGGACAGCCGACCTCGTCGCCGGCCCGCAGCATCAGCTCCACGAACCCGGCGCCCGGGAACAACACCGTGCCGGTCACCGCGTGATCGGCCAGCCAGGGCTGGGCCGCCGTCGACAGCCGGCCCGTCAGCACCACCCCGCCCGAATCGGGGCGTTCGACCACGGCGCCCAACAGCGCGTGCCCGGACGCGGTCAGACCCAGGCCGGCGGTGTCCCGCCCGCCCACCGACTCGCTCGGCAGCCAAAACCTGCGCCGCTGAAAGGCATACGTCGGCAGGCCGACCCGGTGGGCGTCCAGGCCGTCGAAGGCCGCGGCCCAGTCCACGTCGGCGCCGGAGACGAACAGCTGCCCGGCCGCCAGCAGCACCGAGTCGACTTCGGGGCGGTCCTTGGGCATCGACACCGCCGAAACGGCCGGCTCGGTCGCCAGGGACTGTTCCACCGCGGCCGTCAACGCCGCGCCCGGCCCCACTTCCACGAACGCGCCGGCACCAAGCGATTCGGCCGACCGCACCCCGTCGACGAACCGCACCGGCCGGCGCACGTGCTCGACCCAGTAGTCGGCGGACCCGTATCCGGGTCCGGCCAATTGCCCGGTCACGTTGGAAATCAAGTCGATTCGCGGCGCCCCGGGCGGTATCCCGGCCAGCACCGCGGAGAACTCCCCGATCATGGGCTCCATGAGCGGCGAGTGGAATGCGTGCGAGACGGCCAGCTGCCGCACCCGCCTGCCGCAGTCGGCCAGCCGGTCGGCCGCGGCCGTCACGGCGGCCCGCTCGCCCGACAGCACGACCGCGTCGGGGCCGTTGACCGCCGCGACGCTCACATTCTCGTTCAGCAGCGGTGCGACCTCGGCCTCGGTGGCCGTCACCGCCACCATGACCCCGCCCGCCGGCAGCGCCGCCATCAACCGGCCGCGGGCCGTCACCACCCGCGCGGCGTCTGCCAGCGACAGCACCCCGGCCACGCAGGCCGCGGCGATCTCCCCCACGGAGTGGCCGATCACCACATCGGGCGTCACACCCCAGGACTGCCACAGCGCCGCCAGGGCGACCTCGAGCACGAACAACGCCGGCTGGGCAAACTCCGTGCTCTCCAACAACTCCGGGTCGTTGCCCCACATCACGCCGCGCAGCGGTAGCCGCGCGTGGGCGTCCACCGCCGCAACGGCCTCGTCGAAGGCCTGGGCGAACACCGGGAAGCGCTCATGCAGTTGGCGTCCCATCCCGAGTCGCTGCGAGCCCTGGCCGGGAAACACGAACGCGCGCTTGCCGACCGGCCGGGTGCGCCCGACCACCACACCGGGGCCCGGGTTTCCGGACGCCACGCCGGCCAGCCCGGCCAGCAGGCTGTCGCGGTCGCCGCCCACGAGCACCGCGCGGTGCTCCAGGGCCGCCCGCGTGGTGGCCAGCGACCAGCCCACGTCCGCGGCGCGCAGCTCCGGGTCGGCGTCCAGGTGGGCCAGCAGCCGCCCGGCCTGGGCGGCCAGCGCGTCGGCCGACCGGGCCGACACCAGCCACGGGATCACCGCGTCTTGTCGATCACCTTGCGGCGCAGCATGTTCCGGCTCGGCCGGCGCCTGCTCGACGATCACGTGGGCATTGGTCCCGCTGATCCCGAACGATGACACCCCCGCGCGGCGCTGCCCGTCCCGCGCCGGCCACGGCTGGGGTTCGGTCAACACCGACACCGCACCCGCCGACCAATCCACGTGCGGCGACGGCACATCCACGTGCAGCGTCTGGGGCATCATTCCATGCCGCATCGCCTGCACCATCTTGATCACCCCGGCCACTCCGGCAGCGGCCGAGGTGTGACCTATGTTGGACTTGATCGACCCCAGCCACAGCGGCCGGTCCGCCGGCCGGTCCTGCCCGTAGGTCGCCAGCAGGGCCTGAGCCTCGATGGGGTCGCCCAAAACCGTTCCCGTGCCGTGGCCCTCGACCACGTCGACGTCCGCCGCCGTCAACCCGGCGTTGGCCAGGGCGGCGCGAATCACCCGCTGCTGCGACGGCCCGTTGGGCGCGGTCAGTCCGTTCGAGGCGCCGTCCTGGTTCACCGCCGAACCCCGCAGCACCGCGACCACCGGATGGCCCAACCGCCGCGCGTCGGCCAGCCGCTCCAGCACCAGGACGCCCGCGCCTTCCGACCACGACGTCCCGTCCGCCGCGCCGGCGTACACCTTGCACCGCCCGTCCGGGGCCAGCGCCCGCTGCCGGCTGAACTCCACGAACGCGGCGGGCGTGGCCATCACGGTCACACCACCGGCAAGCGCCAGGTCACATTCACCGGAACGCAGCGACTGCGCCGCCAGGTGCATGGCCACCAACGACGACGAACACGCCGTATCCACCGACACCGCAGGGCCTTCCAGGCCCAACACGTAGGACACCCGGCCCGAGGCCACGCTCAGTGTGGAACCGGTCAGCCCGTAGCCCTCCAGCTCGCCCTTCACCTCTCCGCCGTAGCCGGCGTGGATGACACCGGCGAACACTCCGGTCGCCGAGCCGCGCAGTCCCAGCGGGTCAATGCCGGCTCGCTCCAACGCTTCCCACGAGATCTCCAGCATCAACCGCTGCTGCGGATCCATCGCCAGAGCCTCGCTCGGCCCGACCCCGAAGAAGCCAGCGTCGAAGTCCGCCGCGTCGCGCAGGAAGCTGCCTTGCCGGGTGTACATCTTCCCGGCCGCGTCCGGGTCCGGGTCGTACAGCCCCTCGACATCCCAGCCGCGGTCCGCCGGAAAGTCCGACACCGCATCGCGGCCCGCGTTCACCATTTCCCACAGCGTCTCCGGCGAATCGACCCCGCCCGCGTAGCGGCAGGCCATGCCCACCACCGCGATCGGTTCGGACAGCCGGCCTTCCAGCTCCGAGACGCGTCGCCGGGCCCGCCGGAGATCCGCCGTCAGGCGCTTCAGATAGTCGACGTGCTGCGTGGTATCCGGCATGGTCTCAGTTGCCGAGTTCTTCGTCGAGGATGGCAAAGAGTTCGCTTTCGGTCGCGGCATCGAGGTCGGCGTCAAGGCCCTCGGGGGCGGGGTGGTCGCCGGGGCCCAGGGCGGCGAGCAGGTTGTGCAGGCGGGCCCGCAGCGCCGATCTGTCGCCGGCGGCCCAGTCGGGCCGGCTGAGCAGCGCCTGCAATTCCCGGGTGATGTCGGTGAAGCGGGCCATCAGGTCCGGCTGGTCGGTCGCCGCCGTGCCGGCCAGTTGGGTGTCCAGGTGCCCGGCCAGCACCGCCGGCGTCGGGTAGTCGAAGATCAACGTGGGCGAAAGCGTCAGCCCGGTAGCCGTTTTCAGCCGGTTGCGTAGTTCGACGGCGGTGAGCGAATCGAAGCCCAGGTCACCGAATGCGCGGCCGGCGTTGACGTCGGCGGGATTGGGCAACCCCAGCACGGTCGCCGCGTTGGAGCAGACCAGGTCGACCAGCTCGCGCTGGCGCGCCTCGGGAGACAGGCCGTGCAGGCGCGCGGTGAGACCCGTCATCAGGGCGGTCGCATCGGCGTCGTCGATGACGCGCCGGGTGGTCCGGGCGGCGAGTTCGCTCAGCAGCGGGGGCAGCGCGGCGGCGTTGTCGGACAACGCAACCCGATCCACCCGGGCGGCCATCAGCACCGGGGCGTCGACCAGCATGGCGGCGTCGAACGACTCCAGCGCCTGCTCGGTGGACAGTGGCGCGATGCCGAGCCTGCTCATCCGGGCCTTGTCCCGCTCACCGAGGTGGGCCGTCATCGCCGAGGCCTGCTCCCACAGGCCCCACGCCAGCGACAAGCCCGGGAGCCCGTGCGATCGCCGGTAGGCGACCAGCCCGTCGAGGAAACTGTTGGCCGCCGCGTAATTGGCCTGGCCCGGGGTGCCGACGATGCCGGCCATCGACGAAAACACCACGAACGCCGACAGATC
Source organism: Mycobacterium sp. E1386 (assembly GCF_001672745.1). Lineage (NCBI taxonomy): Bacteria > Bacillati > Actinomycetota > Actinomycetes > Mycobacteriales > Mycobacteriaceae > Mycobacterium > Mycobacterium sp. E1386. Next base: position 13,201 of record NZ_LZKH01000236.1, on the reverse strand, counting down.
GAGCTCCCGGGTCAGCTCGTGCAGGTGCCAGGCCCCGTCGACCTTGGCCCGCAGCACCGCGTCCACCCGGTCCGGGGTCAATGACAGCACCAGCCCGTCGTCGAGGATGCCGGCCGCGTGCACCACACCGCGCAGCGGATACTCCGCCGGTATCCGCGCCAGCATCGCCGCGACCGCGTCACGGTCGGAGACGTCGCACGCCACCACCGACACCCGGGCGCCGGCCTGCTGCAGGCGATCAACCACCTCCGCCACCCCTGCGGCCTCAGCGCCGGCGCGGCTGGCCAGGACCACATGGGCGACGCCATATCGGTCGACGAGGTGATGCGCCAGCGCCGAGCCGGCCATGCCGGTGCCGCCGGTGATCACCACGCTGCCGCCGGCCAGGCCGCCACACCCGCTCAGCATCGCACCGGGCCCGGACGGGATGGTCAGCGCGACCTTGCCGATGTGGCGGGCCTGGCTGACGAACCGATACGCCGCCGAGGCGCATCGCACGTCAAAGGCCATGAGCGGCAACGGCGTCACGGCGCCGTCCCGCAGCAGACCGACGATCTGGGCCAGCATCGCCGCGGTGCGGTCGGCGCCGGCCTCCAGCAGGTCGAAGGCCTGGTACTGCGCGCCCCGATACCGTTCGGCGATGACGCGCGGGTCGCGGACGTCGGTCTTGCCCATCTCGATGAACCGCCCGCCGGGCGCCAGCAGCCGCAGCGAGGCGTCGGTGAACTCACCGGCCAGGGAGTTGAGCACCACGTCGACCCCGGCCCCGCCGGTGGCCGCCGAGAACTTCTCCTCGAAGTCCAGCGTCCGGGAGTCGCCGATGTGGTCCTCGTCGAAGCCCATCGCGCGCAGGGTGTCCCACTTGCCGCGGCTTGCGGTGGCGAAGACCTCGGCGCCCCAGTGCCGCGCCAGCTGGACCGCGGCCATGCCCACTCCGCCGGTGGCGGCATGCACCAGCACCCGCTCGCCGGCGCGCAGCCCGGCCAATACCGACAACCCGTAGAGCGCGGTGAGGAACACCACCGGAACTCCCGCGGCCGTAACCAGCGACCAGCCCTCCGGCACCCGCGTGACCAACCGCTGATCCACCACCGCCTCGGAACCGACCACGCCCAGCAACCCCATCACCGCATCGCCGACCGTCAGCCCCGCCACGCCGGGGCCGACCTCGACGACGACGCCCGCGCCCTCGGCCCCCAACTGCCCGCCGCCGGGATACATGCCCAAGGCCACCAACACATCCCGGAAGTTCACCCCTACCGCGGCCACCGCCACCCGGACCTGCCCGGCCTCGAGTTCCACCCGCGGGCACGGGCTGACCACCAGGTCTTCCAGCGTGCCCCCGCCGCCGGCATCCAGCCGCCAGCCCCCGGAGGGCAGCCACAGCACCGCTCCCCGTCGCGCGGGCCGCATCCGGGGGGCGTAGGCCACTCCCCCGCGCACCGCCAATTGCGGTTCGCCGCAGCCGATAACCGCGCGCGCGTCCAGTGATCCGTCGGAGTCGATCAGCACCACCCGGCCCGGGTGCTCGGCCTGGGCCGACCGCACCAGCCCCCACACCGCCGCACCGGCCAGGTCCGCGACGTCCTCACCGGCGAGCGCGACCGCCCCACGGGTCTGCACCGCCAGTGTTCCGGACCCCTCGTCGCGCAACCACGATTGCAGCTCACCCAGCGCCTCGGTGGTGGCCGCGTGCACCGACCGGACCACGTCGCCGCCGTGGGCGCCCGGCTCCCACAGCGTGGCGTCGGAATCATTGCCGCTCAACGCTATCGGTGCCCACGCCACCTCGAACAACCCCTCGGCGGGTGCGGCCGCGAGCGACAGCTGCTCGGCCGAGACGGGGCGCATCGCCATCGAACGCGCCGAAAACACCGGCAGCCCGGAGCCGTCGGCCAATTCCACCGACACCGCCCCGGCGCCGGAGGGCGCCAGCCGGACCCGCGCCCGCGATGCGCCCGCCGCGTGCAACGACACCCCCTGCCAGGAGAACGGCAGCATGGTCTGGCCCTGCCCCGCGGCGACACCGAGCGCGTGCAGCGCCGCGTCCAACAGCACCGGGTGTATGCCGAAGCCGCCGTCTTGCGCGCCGGCGTCGTCCGGCAGCGCGATGTCGGCGAAGATCTCGTCGCCCCGGCGCCACATCGCCCGCAGGCCGCGGAAGGCCCGGCCGTACTCGTAGCCCCGCTCCGCGAGCCGCGCGTAGGCGTCGGCCACGTCCACCGGCGCCGCGCCCGGCGGCGGCCACACTGACAGATCCCCGGCCGGCGGCACCGCCGCGGGGCGCACCACGCCCTGGGCGTGCAGCACCCAATCCGACTGAGCGGCGGCCGAATACACCGACAGCTCGCGCTGCCCCGACTCGGTGGCGGCGCCGACCACCACCTGCACCTGCACGCCGTCCGCCACGGGCAGCACCAACGGGGCCGACAACGTCAGCTCCTCGAGCGCCGCACAACCGACCTCGTCACCGGCCCGGATGGCCAGCTCCACGAACCCCGCACCGGGGAACAACACCGTGCCGCCCACCGGGTGGTCGGCCAGCCACGGCTGCGCGGCCGTCGACAGTCGGCCCGTCAGGACCACCCCGCCGGAATCGGGCCGCTGCACCACCGCGCCCAGCAGGGCGTGCCGCGCCCCGGCCAGCCCCAGGGTGGCAACGTCGCCCGAACCCGTCGACCCGCCGGGCAGCCAAAACCGCTGCCGCACGAACCCGTACGTCGGCAGGTCCACGCGCCGCCCGCCGAGACCGGCGATCGCGGCCCGCCAGTCCACCGGTAATCCGGCCACGTGGGCCTGGCCCGCCGAGAGCCAAAACCGTTGCAGCGAACCGTCGTCGCGACCCAGCGACGGGACCACGAACGCGTCGCCACCGCAGTCGGCCACCGTCTCCTCGACGGCGGCGAGCAGCACGGGGTGCGGGCTGGATTCGACGAACACCCCATACCCGGCCCCGCACGCGTTGCGCACCGCCCGTTCGAACTGGACCGGTTGCCGGATGCTGCGGTACCAGTAGTCGGCGTCCAGGCCCGCGGTGTCGATCAGGTCACCGGTGACGGTGGAATACAGGGCGACCGGGGACGACCGCGGCGCGATGCCGGCCAACGCTTCGGCCAGCTCCGCGCGGATCGCGTCGACGTGCCGGGAGTGGGAAGCGTAGTCGACGTCGATCCTGCGGGCACGCACGCCGGCGGCCTCGCAGTGCCGCATCAACTCCTCGAGCGCGTCCACCTCGCCGGACACCACCACCGCGGAAACCCCGTTGACGGCGGCGACATTCAACCGATCGCCCCACCCGGCGATCAATTCCTCGGCGCGGGCCAGGCCGCAGGCCAGCGACACCATGCCGCCCGCACCCGACAATCCCACCAGCAGCCGGCTCCGCAGCGCCACCACCCTGGCGGCGTCCTCCAGCGAAAGCGCTCCCGCCACATAGGCGGCCGCGATCTCGCCCTGCGAATGACCGATCACCGCATCGGGGACCACGCCCACCGAGCGCCACAACTCGGCCAGCGACACCATCACCGCCCACAGCGCCGGCTGCACCACGTCCACCCGGTCCAACCCGGGCGCACCCGGCGCCCCGCGGAGGACGTCGACCAGCGACCACTCCACGTGTTCGGCGAGCGCCTTCTCGCAGCGCTGCAGGTGTTCGGCGAAAACCGCCGAACTGTCCAGCAATTCGGCCCCCATGCCGAGCCATTGCGAGCCCTGCCCGGGAAACACGAACACCGTCTTGCCCACCGGTTGCGCCCGGCCCACCACCGCACCCGCGCCCGGCGCGCCGGCGGCCACCCCGGCCAGCTCCGCCAGCAAGCGCTCGCGGTCCGCACCCACCAGCACGGCCCGGTGCTCGAACAGCGACCGCGTCGAGACCAGCGACCACGCCACGTCGACCACCCGCAGGCCCGGGTCGTCGTTCGCCCGCGCCAGCAGCCGGGCCGCCTGGTTGGCCAGGGCGTCGGCTGACCGGGCCGACAGCACCCACGGCGCCGGCGCATCATCGCCCGCGGGCGTGGAGCTTTCGGTCTCCGGCGGCGGCTGCTCCACGATGACGTGGGCGTTGGTGCCGCTGATCCCGAACGACGACACCCCGGCGCGGCGCGGCCGGTCCAGCGCCGGCCACTCCCGCGCCTCGGTCAGCAGCGACACCGCCCCCGCCGACCAATCCACATGCGGGGTGGGCACATCCACGTGCAACGTCTTGGGCATCACCCCATGCCGGATCGCCTGCACCATCTTGATCACGCCGCCGGCGCCCGCGGCCGCCGAGGTGTGGCCCATGTTGGACTTGATCGACCCCAGCCACAGCGGCCGGTCCGCCGGCCGGTCCTGCCCGTACGTCGCCAGAACCGCTTGCGCCTCAATCGGATCCCCGAGGGTGGTGCCCGTGCCGTGGCCCTCCACCAGATCCACGTCGGCCGTCCGCAGCCGCGCATCGGCCAACGCGGCGCGGATCACCCGCTGCTGCGACGGCCCGTTCGGCGTCGCCAGTCCGTTCGAGGCACCGTCCTGATTGACCGCCGACCCGCGCAGCAGCGCCAGCACCGGATGCCCGAAACGACGTGCGTCGGAAAGCCTTTCCAGCACCAGCACGCCGACGCCTTCGGAGAAGCCCGTCCCGTCGGCCGCGCCCGCGTAGGCTTTGCACCGCCCGTCGGCGGCCAGTGCCCGCTGCCGGCTGAACTCGATGAACATCGCCGGCGTCGCCATCACCGTCACGCCGCCGGCCAGCGCCAGGTCACATTCGCCGGCGCGCAGCGACCGGGCCGCCAGATGCAAGGCCACCAACGACGACGAGCAGGCCGTGTCGACCGAAACGGCGGGACCCTCCAAGCCCAGCGCGTAGGCCACCCGCCCCGAGGCCACACTCAGCGTCGACCCGCGCAGGCCGTAGCGCTCCAGGTGTCCCGGCACCCGCCCCTGGCCGCCGTACGAACCGTGGAAGATCCCCGCGAACACACCCGTCGCCGAGCCCCGCAGGTCGGCGGGGTCAATCCCGGCCCGCTCCAACGCCTCCCAGGACACCTCCAGCAACAGGCGTTGCTGTGGATCCATCGCCAGCGCCTCGCTGGGCGCGATGGAAAAGAACGCGGCGTCGAAGTCGGCCACGTCGGGCAGAAAGCCGCCGCACCGGGCGTAGGACTTTCCCACCGCGTCGGGGTCTGGATCGAACAGCCCCGACAGGTTCCAGCCGCGGTCCGCCGGGAAATCGGAGACCACGTCGCGGCCCTCGACCACCATCTGCCACAAGGCCTCCGGGGAATCCACGCCCCCGGGGTACCGGCAACCCATTCCGACCACCGCCACGGGTTCGGTTGCCGCGGCGAGGTATTCGCGCACCTCGCGCTTCAGCCGCTCGTTTTCCTTGAGCGAAGCGCGCAGGGCCCTGACGAGCTCCTCGGGGTTGCTGTTCACGGGACGTGACCTGGGCGAGAAAACACGGGGTACAAGAGGTAATGCCTTAGCTCAATGCCAGCGCAACAGTACGAGTTCGGAACAGAATCCCGGACCCATCGCGATCATCAAGCCGGGGCTCCCGCTGGGTGGCGGCTTGGCCCGGGTGTCCCGCAACACGTGCAGCACGGACGCCGACGAAAGATTGCCGATCTCACCCAATGAGCGCCAGGTCAGTTCCAGGGCATCCGGCGGCAGGCCCAGGCTCGCGTTGATCGCCTCGATGATCTTCGGGCCGCCGGGATGGCTCACCCAGGCCCCGATGTCGGTCGTCGTCAGCCCGTGCGCACCGAGGAACCCAGTGACGTCCCGCTCGATGTGCTCCTCGACCACTTGGGCCAGGTCCTTGGCCAGCACCAGCTCGAACCCCGCGGCGCCGACGTCGTAGCCCATGGTCCGCAGCGAATCGGGATAGAGCGTGCTGCGCGAGTCGAGGATGGCGGGCCCGCCGGCGCCCACCTGTTCGGCGCGGCGGTCGCCGACGGCGACCACGGCGCCGGCCCCGTCGGCGAACAGCGCGCTGCCGACCATGCCCTGCAGCGTCGGCTTGTAGCCCGGATAGGTGAGCGAACAGAGCTCGACCGAGATCAGGGCCGCGGCGCCGTCGGGCGCCCCGCGCAGGTAGTCGTTGAGCCGGGCCACGCCCGCGGCCCCGGCCACGCAGCCCAGGCCGAACAGCGGCACCCGGCGCACGTCCTCGCGAAGCCCCAGCCGCCCGGCGATCCGGGCGTCCAGGGAGGGCACCGCGAGGCCGGTGACCGTCGTCGTGATGAGCACATCCAGGTCCTGGGGCCGCAGGCCGGCCTCGTCGAGCGCGCCCGAAAGGGCCTCGCAGCCCAGGTTGACCGCGTTTTCGATGAAGATCCGGTTGGCCAGGCCGAAGTCGTTCAGGCCGGGATACCGCTCCAGCGGCAGCACCAGGTGCCGGCTGTTGACCTTCGCGCTGGTGTGCAACTGCCGGACGATGTCCTCGTAGCCCTCGAACTCCGGGATGCTGACGAAGAAGTCGGTGAGCTCGCGCTGGGAATAGCGGTACGGCGGCAAAGCGCCGGAAACGCCAGCGACGACGCTCATTGGTCCCACCCCTTGACGACGAAGATCAGGGCCGAAATGTTCACCCGGATCACTTTCTGCGGGCAGTTTAGTCGGCATGCCGCCGCGCGGCACAGAAACGAAAGTCCTCTCATTCCCCGCCGCCGAGCCGCGCCCTGAGCTCTTCGGACTCGGCCAGGACGGCTTCGAGCTGCTCGGCGACCCGGACCGGCGCGGTCCCGCCGCGACGGTCGCGCGACGACACCGAGCCCTCGATCGTCAACACCTCACGGACCTGCGGTGTCAGCTCGGGGCTGATGGCGGCCAGCTCGTCGTCGGTCAGCTCGTCGAGCCCGACGGAACGCCCCTCGGCCGCCCGGACGGCGGCCCCGGCGGCCTCGTGCGCGGCTCGGAACGGCACCCCCCGCCGCACCAGCCACTCGGCGATGTCGGTGGCCAGCGTGTAACCGGCCGGGGCCAGGGCCGCCATCCGCTCGACGTCGAACGTCAGGCTGGCCACCAGGCCGGCCATCGCCGGCAGCACCAGCTCCAGCTGGGCGACCGAGTCGAACACCGGCTCCTTGTCCTCCTGCAGGTCGCGGTTGTAGGCCAGCGGCTGCGCCTTGAGCGTCGCCAGCAGCCCGGCCAGGTTGCCGATCAGCCGCCCGGACTTGCCGCGGGCCAGCTCGGCGATGTCCGGGTTCTTCTTCTGCGGCATGATCGAGCTGCCGGTGGACCACGAATCGTGCAGCCTGACGTAGCCGAACTCCGTCGAACTCCACAGGATGATGTCCTCGGCCAGCCGTGACAGGTCCACCGCGATCATCGCGAAGATGAAGGCGGCCTCGGCGGCGAAATCCCGGGCGGCGGTCGCGTCGATGGAGTTGTCGGCGGCCTCCGCGAAACCCAGCTTGGCGGCGATCGCGTCCGGGTCCAGCCCCAGCGACGAGCCCGCCAGCGCCCCCGAGCCGTACGGGGACACCGCGGCGCGCCGGTCGAAGTCGACGATCCGGTCGACGTCGCGCAGCAGCGGGTGCGCGTGCGCAAGCAGGTGGTGGGCCAGCAGGACCGGCTGCGCGGACTGCAGGTGCGTCTTGCCCGGCATGATCGCCGTCGGGTGCTCGGCGGCCTGGCCCGCCAGCGCGGCCACCACCTCCAGCGCCCCGTCGCCGACCCGGCGCACCGCGTCGCGCAGCCACATCCGGAACAGGGTGGCCACCTGGTCGTTTCGCGACCGCCCGGCCCGCAGCCGGCCACCCAGGTCGGGGCCCACCCGGTCGATCAGCCCGCGCTCCAGCGCGGCGTGCACGTCCTCGTCGGTCACCAGCGGGGTGAAGCTGCCGTCGGCCACGTCCTCGGCGAGGCTGTCCAGGCCGGCCAGCAGCCCGTCGCGCTGCTCCTCGTCGAGCAATCCGGCGTGAAACAGAATCACGGTGTGCGCCCGCGAGGCGACGATGTCGTAGGGGGCCAGGACCCAGTCGAAGTGGGTGGACTTGCTCAGGGCGGCCAGCGCGTCCGACGGGCCGTCGGCGAACCGCCCGCCCCACAGCGAGCCCTCGCGCGTGCTCACGTCGCGGTCGGACCTTCGTCGTCGGCCAGGTCTCGGCGGGACGCGATCTTGGACGACAGCCCGTGCACGTAGACGAAGCCCTTCGCGGCGGACTGGTCGAAGCTGTCGCCCTCGTCGTACGTGGCGAGGTTGAAGTCGTAGAGCGACTGGGCGCTGCGCCTGCCGTTGACGGCGATGTGGCCGCCGTGCAACACCATTCGGATCTCGCCCGTGACGTGCTCCTGGGTCTTCGCGACGAAGGCTTCCAGCGCCGTCTTCAGCGGCGAATACCAGAGTCCGTCGTAGACCAGCTCCGCCCAGCGCTGGTCGGTGTGGCGCTTGAAGCGGCCCAGTTCGCGCTCCAGGGTGACGTGCTCGAGCTCGGTGTGGGCGGTGATCAGCACCATCGCCCCGGGGGCCTCGTAGATCTCGCGGCTCTTGATGCCCACCAGCCGGTCCTCGACCACGTCCAGGCGCCCGACGCCCTGGCTACCGGCACGACGGTTGAGCTCCTCGATGGCCTGTAGCACGGACACCGGTTTGCCGTCGATGGACACCGGGACGCCGCGCTCGAACCCGACGATCACCTCGTCGGGGGTGTTCCAGTTTATGGTGGGGTCTTCGGTGTAGGCGTAGATGTCCTTGGTGGGCGCGTTCCAAAGGTGTTCCAGGAAACCGGTTTCCACCGCGCGGCCCCACACGTTCTGGTCGATGGAGAACGGCGAGCGTTTGGTGACGTTGATCGGGATCGCGTTCTCCTCGGCGAACGCGATCGCCTTCTCGCGCGTCCACGCGTAGTCGCGGACCGGCGCCAGCACCTCCAAATCCGGCGCCAGCGAAGCGAATCCGACCTCGAACCGGACCTGGTCGTTGCCCTTGCCGGTGCAACCGTGCGCGACGATGCTGCCGCCGTGCTCGCGGGCCGCCGCCACCAGATGCTTGGCGATCAGCGGCCGACTGATGGCCGACACCAGCGGGTAGCGGTCCATGTACAGCGCGTTGTTCAAGATGGTGGGCAGGCAGTAGCCCTCGGCGAACTCGTCGCGGGCATCGACGACGACGGCTTCCACCGCGCCGCAGTCCAGGGCGCGCTGGCGGACGACCTCCATGTCCTCGCCGCCCTGGCCGAGGTCGATCGCCACCGCCACCACCTCGCGGCCGGTCTCCTTGCCGATCCAGCTGATCGCGACCGAGGTGTCCAGCCCGCCGGAATACGCCAGGATGACGCGATCTGACATGAACCAATCTCCTTTATTAGGTGAGCTCTTCCAGGGTGCGGGCCAGCTCGGCGCCGGTCATCGGCTCTCGGGCGGCCACGAAGACCGTGTCGTCGCCGGCGATGGTGCCGACGACGTACGGTAGCGCCGCGCGGTCGATCGCGCTGGCCAAATAGTTGGCGCCGCCGGGCGGGGTGCGCAGCACCGCGAGATTGGCGCTCGCGTCGGCGGAGACCAGGAGTTCGCTCAGCAGCCGGGACAGCCGAGCGGTCCCGCCGGATACGCCGCGCACCGGGCTGCCGTCCTCGGGGACGATGTAGACGCCGACGCCGCCGTCGGCGCCGCGCAGCTTCACCGCGCCGAGCTCCTCGAGGTCGCGCGACAGCGTGGCCTGGGTGACCTCGATGCCCTCGTCGGCCAGCCGGGCCGCCAGTTCGCTCTGGCTGCTGATCGACGCCGACGACAGGATCGCGACGATGCGGTCCTGCCGGCCGGCCCGGGTGGTCTCGGCGGCGGCCTTCGAGCGGGTCATCGGGACCGCTCCAGCAGCCACACCAGCAGCGCCTTCTGGGCGTGCAGCCGGTTCTCGGCCTCGTCCCACACCACGCTGGCCGGCCCGTCCATCACCTCGTCGGTGATCTCGTCGCCGCGGTGAGCCGGAAGGCAGTGCAGCACAATGGCTTCCGGGTCGGCCAGGCCCAGCAGCCGCTGGTTGATCTGGAACGGCCGGAACGGGGTGCGGCGGTCCAGGCCGTCGCCCTCCTGCCCCATCGACGTCCACGTGTCGGTCACCAGGACGTCGGCGCCGGCCGCGGCGGCGTCCGCGTCCGCGGTCAGGGTGACCGAGCCGCCGGTGGCTTCGGCGCGCTCGAGCGCCGCCGCCGTGAAGGCGGGGGCGGGAGCGAAGCCGTCCGGCGCCGCGATGGTGATGTGCATGCCGGCGGTCACGCCGCCGAGCAGCAGCGAGTGGGCCATGTTGTTGGCGCCGTCGCCGAAGTACGACATCCGCAGTCCGGCAAGCGATCCCTTGCGTTCGGCGATGGTCTGCAGGTCGGCGAGCACCTGGCAGGGGTGGAAATCGTCGGAGAGCGCGTTGACCACCGGCACGCCGGCCACCTCGGCCATGGCCTCGAGCCGGTCCTGCTCGAACGTCCGCCACACGATGGCCTCGACGTAGCGGGACAGCACCCGCGCGGTGTCGGCCAGCGTCTCGTCGCGGCCCAGCTGCGTGCTGCGGGCGTCGACGACGACGGCGTGGCCGCCGAGCTGGGCGATGCCCACCTCGAAGGAGAACCGGGTGCGGGTGGAGTTCTTGTCGAAGATCACCGCGACCCCGCGGGGCCCCTCCAGCGGGCGGTAGCTGAACGGGTCCTTCTTCAGGTCCGCGGCCAGTTGCAGCACCTCGGCCTGCTCCTGGGGTGACAGGTCGTCGTCGCGCAGAAAGTGCCTAGGCGTCATCCGCGGCCCTGTCCAGGATGCCCGGCAACGCGGCGACGAAGCTGTCGAGCTGGGCTTCGGTGACGATCAGCGGCGGTGCCAGCCGGATGACATCGGGTGCGGCGGCGTTGACCAGGAAACCGCCCGCCCGCGCGGCGTTTTCGGCTTCCTTGGCGCGCGGCGCGGTCAGCACCATGCCTTGCAGCAGGCCACGCCCGCGCACGTGGTCGATCATGGGGTGGTTCAGGGACTCGATCCCGTCGCGCACCGACTTGCCCAGCACGTCGGCGCGCCGGACCAGATCCTCGTCGGCGATCACCCGCAGCACCGCCCGTGCCGCCGCGGCGCAGATGGGGTTGCCGCCGAACGTGCTGCCATGCAGGCCGGGCGCCATCAGGTCGGCGGCCCGGCCGACGGCCAGGCACGCGCCGATGGGCAGCCCGCCGCCGAGCCCCTTGGCCATGGTCACGACGTCCGGGGTGATGCCGTCGTGCTGGTGGGCGAAAAACGCTCCGGTGCGGCCCATCCCGGTCTGCACCTCGTCGAGCACCAGCAGCGCGCCGTGCCGCGCGGTGATCTCGCGCGCGGCGATCAGGTAGCCCTCGGGTGGGACGACGACGCCGCCCTCCCCCATGATCGGTTCGAGGAACACCGCGGCGGTGGCGTCGTCGACCGCGGCCGCCAGCGCGTCGGTGTCGCCGTAGGGCACGTGGGTGACGTAACCCGGCAACGGCTCGAACGGCGCCCGCTTGCTCGGCTGACCGGTCAGCGCCAGCGAACCCATGGTGCGGCCGTGAAAACCGCCCTGCGCGGCAACGAGATTGGTGCGTCCGGTCAGCCGCGACAGCTTGAACGCCACCTCGTTGGCCTCGGTCCCCGAGTTGCAGAAGAACACCCGCGTCGGCGCTCCGGTCTTGTCGGCGCCCAGCAGGGCCGACAACTCCTCGGCCAACGCGATGCCCGGTTCGCTCGCATACAGGTTGGACGTGTGGCCCAGCGTCGTCATCTGCCGTGTGACGGCCTCGATGACCGCGGGGTGGCGATGGCCGAGGACGTTGACCGCGATGCCGCCGAGCAGGTCGAGGTAGGTGTTGCCGTCCACGTCGGTGACCACGACGCCGTCACCGCTGGCCAGCGCAAGCGGCGGGGTGCCGTAGTTGTTCATCATCACGGCTTCCCAGCGCTGCTTCATCGCCACGGACTCAGTCACTTGCTCACCACCTTGGTGCCGGTGCCCGCATCGGTGAAAAGCTCGACCAACACGCAGTGTTCGACCCTGCCGTCGATGACGTGTGCGCTGGGCACACCCGCTGTCACGGCTCGCAGACACGCTTCGACCTTGGGAATCATGCCCGCCTCCAGCGTGGGTAGCAGTTGTGCGAGGGTGGCGGTGTCGATTTCGCTGACCAGCGATTCGCGGTCCGGCCAGCTGGTGTACAGACCCTCGACATCGGTGAGCATCAACAGCTTTTCGGCGCGCAGGGCCTCGGCTAGCGCCGCCGCGGCGGTGTCGGCGTTGATATTGTGCACCACGCCCTCGGCGTCCGGGGCGAGCGTCGACACCACCGGAATGCGGCCCGCCGCAATCAGATCCAGCACGGCGGCGGTGTTGACCCGCTCCACGTCCCCGACCAGTCCGATGTCGGTGGCCACGCCGTCCACGGTGACGCTGCGCCGCACGGCGGTGAACAGCTGCGCGTCCTCGCCGGTGATGCCGACGGCGTAGGGGCCGTGCGCGTTGATCAGGTTGACCAGTTCGCGGCCCACTTGGCCGAACAGCACCATCCGCGCCACGTCGAGCACTTCGGGTGTGGTGACCCGGAAGCCGCCCTTGAAACCGCCCGCGATGCCGAGGCGCCGCAGCATGGCGGTGATCTGCGGGCCCCCGCCGTGCACGACGACGGGGTGGATGCCGCAGTTGCGCAGGAAGGCCATGTCGGCGGCGAAGGCGTGCCGCAGCGTGTCGTCGGTCATGGCGTTGCCGCCGTACTTGATGACGACGATCTTGCCGTGCAGCTGCTTGAGCCAGGGCAGCGCCTCGGCCAGCACCTGGGCTTTGACCGCGGTGGACAGCTCTCCCGTGCGCAACGATATGCGCCGCTCTCCCCCGCAAGCGGGAGGTGCCCCCACCTCATCACTGCGTTCTGCATCGTCGCCGGCGCGCGTCATGAGCTGTATGCCGAGTTCTCTTCGACGTAGGCGTGTGACAGGTCGGTGGTGCGTACGGCCGCGGAGGCCTCCCCCACGCCCAGGTCGACGGTGATGTCGATGTCGGCGCCGGACAGGTCCACCTCGCGCGCGCCGGGCGCCCCGACGCCGTCGACGCACACGGCGAACCCGTTGAAGGACACGGTGATTCGATCCGGGTCGAGCGTGACCGGCGCCATGCCGACGGCGGCCAGCACGCGACCCCAGTTGGGGTCGGACCCGAACACCGCGGTCTTGACCAGGCTGTCGCGGGCGATCACCCGGGCGGCGGTCAGCGCGTCGTCGTCCGAGGTGGCCCCGG
>NZ_LZKH01000235.1:0-36175 GCF_001672745.1 Mycobacterium sp. E1386 | reverse complement strand
GCATCAGCACATCGGCCTGCTTGGACGCCTTGTAGTTGTTCTACCTGCTGTCGTCGGACGAGTTGCTGGGTTTACTGGGCCGGCTCGGTTACCGCTTCGCGCCCGAGCAGATTCCGGAGACCGTGGATTACTACCTCAAGCGCACTTCCCACGGTTCCAGCCTGAGCGCCGTCGTACACGCCTGGGTTCTCACCCGTGGCAACCGGCACCACGCCATGAAGTACTTCGTGCAGGTATTGGCTTCCGACATCGTCGACATCCAGGGCGGCACCACGTCGGAAGGCATACACCTGGCCGCGATGGCCGGCAGCATCGATCTGCTGCAGCGGTGTTTCACCGGACTCGAAACCCGCAACAACCGCCTGATCCTCAGCCCGCAATGGCCAGATGCACTGGGATCCATCGAGTTTCCCTTCCTATACCGCGGCCAACGGCTGCACCTTCGGGTCAGCGGTCGGGCGGCCCAGCTGACCTCCGAGGCTGGCAACAGTGCCTCCGTCGCGGTGGAATGCCGTGGCCGGTTACAGCACCTGCTGCCCGGGCACACGGTCGAGGTCGCCTGAAGCCGGGTGACCAATGCCTGCGAACGGGGGCCGAACGGCCCTGCTCAACGGAGCCGACCGACCATAACGTGGCCAGTGACGGGCCCTCGCGCCCCGGCAGCCAGTCATAGAGGAGGACTCGATGAACAATCCGCAGTCGTCGCAGCGGATCGTGGTGGGAATCGACGGCTCGGACGCCGCCATCAACGCGGCCAAATGGGCCGCCGCCGAGGCGGTGAGCCGCAACGTCCCGCTCCGGCTGATCCACGCCGTCCCGAGGCGGAACGCGGATGACGACAGCTTGGACGTCGAATACGCCCAAGCGGCGTTGCGCAACGCCGATGCGGCGCTGCAGGCCATGGGTACGCCGGTCAAGGTCGAGTGCGACATCGTGCGCGGCTCCTCGGAGGGCGCGCTGATCGACGAATCACGGGATGCCGCAATGGTGTGCGTGGGTTCGGTGGGGACCGGCTGGGTGGCCCGCAAGGTCCTCGGCTCGACCGCACAGACGTTGGTGCGCAAGGCGCACTGCCCGGTGGCCGTGATCCGCAGCAGCCGCGACGGCGCCGGGCCGGAGGACGGATACGTCGCCGTTGCCGTCGAGGAGACGGACGCCAACGACGCGGTGCTCGAGCACGGTTTCCACGAGGCACGCCTTCGTGACGCACCGATCTTGGCGATGGGCGTTTGGCGGTGGGGCCTGGGCGAGATTCCCTACCGCCAGCTGGATCAGCGCCTCGGCCCCTGGGTCTCGAAGCATAGCCAGGTGCACGTCCAGCCCGCCGCGGCGAGGCGCGGGGCCGCCGAGTTCCTTACGCGTACAAAGGAACCCGTTCAGCTCGCGGTCGTGGGCAGTGAGGACGCCGACAAGGTCGCCCGCATGGTCGGGCCGATCACCCCGCATCCCGGCGGCCACACCGGATGTTCGGTGCTCGTCGTCCGCGAATGACGGCGGCTATCCGGCCGCCCAATCCTTGGCGCGGTCGAGCTCGTCGAGTGAGAACACGGCGATCTCGCCGGGAACCAGCCACGCCACAGCGTGCAGGACGGGGGCGACCCAGTCCTTGTCTGACACCACCGCGATCCGCTTGAACGCCGAATGGTGCGGCAAGACGGTACCGAAGCCCAGCTTGAGATCCTCGAGGAAACCACCGGGCCCGAATCCCTCGTAGTCGGACGCGATGACCTCGACGATCCTGACCTCGCCGGTCTGGAGCACGTGGTCGATGTCGGGCTTGAAGTCGCGCAGCTCGTCACCGCGCAGCCGGCCCGATACGCGAATGCCGATCACCTTCTCCGGCATGTCCGGGAGCAGCTCGATCATAACGGCCTCCTTTGCGGGCGATTCTCGTCGTCAGCGGACAACCAGCACGGGCACCCGCGCCGACTGGGCGACCGCCGAACTCACCGAGCCGAGCAGCATCCCGGGGAATCCGCCGCGGCCGCGGCTGCCGACCACCACGAGTTGGGCGTGTTCGGATTCCTTCAGCAGCCATTCGGACGGCTTGTCGCAGAACAGTTTCCGCTCGACATGCACGTCGGGATAGCGTTCTTGCCAGCCGGCCAGGCGTTCGGCGAGGATCTCGTGCGCCTCCTGCTCCCGGTCATGCCAGTCCATGCCGAGGATGGGAAACACGCCCACGTCGCTCCACACGTGCAGTGCCACCAGCCCCACCCCACGGCGCGATGCTTCGTCAAAGGCCAGGGCGGTCGCCGCTTCGGACGCAGGGGACCCGTCGACGCCCAGCACCACGGGCGCGCCGGGGTTGGGGGCCGCCCCTTCGCCGGTGTGGATGACGGCGACCGGGCAATGGGCGTAGTGCACGAGTCCCGTGGTCACGGAGCCCAGCAGCAGGCGGCCCACCGCTCCCAGTCCCTGGTTTCCGGCGACGAGCACCCAGGCCTGCTTTGATGCCTCGATCAGCGCGGGGACGATGGCGGAATAGACCGTCTCGGTGTGTATTTCGGGCGATTCGGAGGCGCCCACGCTGGCGCTCAGCGTCTTGCGGGCCTGGTCGATCACGTGCTGAGCGCTGTCCTGTTGCCAGTCGGGCATCTCGGCATACAGTTGCCCCACCGGCCAGCCGACGACGATGGGCGGAACGACGAACATGAGCGTGATGGGCAGGTCGCGCATGATGGCTTCGCGCGTCCCCCAGGCGACGGCGGCGTCGGATGCGGCCGACCCGTCGACACACACCAGTACACCGTATTTCTTCGCTTCTGCGTTCATTTTTCCGCTCCTCTATGCCGGCGTCTCGTCGAATTGGGGTAGCTCGATCTCGAGGTGACGAATGGCTCCGTAATCGATTGGCCTGCAAGGCCAGCCGAGATCGAAGAAGACCGTGAGCATCAGGTGGTTCTCGCCGAGGACGTCCGCGACGAACCGCCCGATTCCGTGGGCCCGAGCGATCGGGGCCAGGTGCTTCAGCAGGGCCGTGCCCACCCCCAGCGAATGGTCTTGGTGGGCAACCACGACCGCGACCTCGGCCGCGTTCGGGTCGTCGACCACGACGTAGTGGGCCACGCCGATCAGCCGATCGGCGTCGAAGGCACCGAGCGCGTACAACCCGTCCGCGGGCTCGGTCAGCTTGGCGACGAGCTCGTGCAGCGGTGCGAGCTGCAGCGTGAAGAAACGAAAGTACCGGTCGTGGTCGGAGAGGTGTCGATGCAGCGCCGAAACGGCCTCGGCGTCGGCGACGGTCAAGGGACGCAACGACACCAGGCGTCCGTCGAGCAGCCGAGCAGTCGCGGTGGCGTCCACCGATCGATTACTCACACTGCCCGACGATATTCGGCGGCGGCGCGGCAGGGCAGGGCCGTTAGACCCCATGGCCCCTCCCATTGGTCCCGTTCGGGGCGACCGCTATTGATCGACGAGCGGGGCGACCCAGTGCACCCGGGTGCCACCCTCCGGGGGGCCGGTGATCTCGCAGGCCCCGCCCAGTTGCTCGGCGCGCCGCTTCATGTTGGCCAAGCCGCTGCGCCGCGTGTTGCCGTCGGGTATGCCGGAGCCATTGTCGACGATGTCGAGGACGAACATGTCGGCGACGCTGATCTCGACGGTCAGCCGCGATGCCCCCGAATGACGCAGCGCATTGCTGACGGCCTCCGTGCTCACAGCCTCGGCGTGGTCGGCAAGCTCGCCGCCGACGGCGGTCATCGGCCCGTGCATGCGCACGGTGGTCACGATGTCCCGATTTTCGGTCAGGTCGGCGACCACCTGTTGGATGCGTTGCCGGAAATCGTTCTTTCCCGGCGGGGATTTCAGCTGGAAGATCGTCGTGCGGATCTCCTCGATGATAGTTTGCAGATCGTCCAGCGTGCGGTTGAGCCGGTCGGCGACCTCCGGGGAGCGCGCCCGGGCCAGCGTTCCCTGCAAATCCATCCCGGCGGCGAAGAGCCGCTGGATGACGTGGTCGTGCAGGTCGTGGGCGATGCGTTCACGCTCGGCCAGGATGGTCAGCTGGCGCGCGTCGTCACGGGCCGACGCGAGCACGAGCGCTATCGCGGCATGAGTGGCGAAATCGCTGACCAGATCGAGGTAACTGTCGTCGAAGGGCGACTCGTGACTGCCGCGGGCGATGGCGATCACGCCGACGACTTCGTCGCGGGCGCGTAGCGGCATCAGGATGGCCGGCCGCTGCCCGACGTCGGTGAATGCCTGAATCGGGTACCGCAACGTCTCGGTGATGAGCGGTTCGCCGGACCGGAAAACGGCCCCGCTGGTGGAACCGTCCACCGGAACGCGTTGGCCGACCACCTCGTCGGCGTGCGCGCCGACCGCCGCCGAGACCACCAGCGTGTCGACCTCGTCTTCAGGCACATCGGCATCGGCGGGCACCAGGACGATCGCCTGCTCGGCATCGGTCAGGGCCCGGGCGCGTTCGGCGATCAGCTGCAGCGGGCGCCGGTGCGGCTCGGCGCTGGACAGCAGCGCGGTGGTGATCTCGCGGCTGGCCTCCATCCACTTCGCGGCCGTCCGCTCGCGTTCGAACACCTGCGCGTTGTCGATCGCGATCGCGGCGGCGAACGCCAGGGCGCGAGCCGCCATCTCGTCGGACTCGGAGAACGTCCGCTGCGGTTCGACGTGGGTGAGGTAGAGGTTGCCGAACACGGTGCCCCGAATGGTGATCGGCACCGCGAGGAAGCCGCGCATCGGGGGGTGGTGCTCGGGAAACCCGACGGCGGCCGGATGGGCGGTCAGGTCGGCCATCCGCAACGCGGGCGTGTCCATCAGCGACAAGCTGAGCAGGCCCTTGCCCACCGGCAGGTGCCCGATTTTGGCCACCGTGTCGGCATCCATCCCCTCGTGGACGAACGAGAGCAGGTTGCCGTCGGGATCGCGGATGGCCAGCGCACCGTAGGGGGCGGAGGTCAACCGCCTGGCGGCGGCGATGATCCGGTGCAGCGTGGCGTCAAGATCGAGGCCCGCGCCGATCTCGACGATGACCCGCAGCAGCTGCTCCATCTGGTCGCGGGCCGCCAACATCTCGTCGAGTTGCTCGTGCATCCTGCTGACGAGCCCCCGCTGGCCGAGTCCGGCGAACGCGGAGCCGCTGTCGTCGCTCGTCAAACCGAAAACCTCCAAGACACTCGAGATGCGACGCAATGTCCGAATGGCAAGATCAGCCTAATCGCGAAATGTCAAGTACCCAAGCGAATGGTTGTTATCGGTAGCGTGACGCCCCGCCTACCGGCTCAGTCCTGCGGCGCGTCCGCCGGCGTGGCGGGATGTCCCGGCCGCTGGTCCAGCTTGGACGCGAACACCGCCGCCTGGGTGCGGCGCTCCATGCCGAGTTTGGCCAGCAGCCGCGACACGTAGTTCTTCACCGTCTTCTCGGCGAGGAACATCCGGGCGGCGATCTGCCTGTTGGTCAGGCCCTCGCTGAGCAGGCCGAGCAGCGTCCGCTCCTGTTCGGTCAGCCCGGACAGCGGGTCTTCGCGCTCCGCCGCGCCGCGGAGCTTGGCCATCAGGGCGGCCGCCGCGCGATTATCCAGCAGGGATTTGCCGGCGCCCACCTCTTTGATCGCGTGCGCCAGCTCCATGCCCTTGATGTCCTTGACCACGTAGCCGCTGGCCCCGGCCAGGATCGCTTCCAGCATCGCTTCGTCGGAGGTGAACGACGTCAGCATCAGGCAGCGCAGGTCGGGGTGATCGGACACCAGGTCGCGGCACAGTTCGATGCCGTTGCCGTCGGGAAGCCGCACGTCAAGCACCGCGACGTCGGGTTGCAGCGCCGGTATCCGCGCCTTCGCCTCGGAGACGGAGCCCGCCTCGCCGATGATCTCGAGCTCGGGGTCCGCCGCCAGGAGGTCCGCGAGGCCGCGCCGGACGACTTCATGGTCATCGACCAGGAAAACCTTGACCATTAAGAACCCTTCCGCCGGTCGTGGGACCTCCATATCACACATTAATCATCGTACAAATTTCACAAATGTTGCCGATTCACGATCAACAACGAACAATTCGCGTCCGCCATCACCGAACTGCCGACGGGCCCGACAAGCTCGGCAACGTGCTGACGATTGTCGGCGCCGACGATCACCAAGCCGACCGGCCCGCGGTGTCCGGCCAGATAGTCCAGCAGGCCGACGTGTATCGCCAGCGACTCGACCCGAAGCTGCGGATGGCGTCGCTTCCACCCGGACAGGCGGCGATCCAGGTCGGCGAGCGCCCGGCGATCGGCCTCGGTATCACCGTGTTGTTCGGCCCGTCCCGTCCGCCGCGAGACGACCGCCTCCAGCGCGGCACCGCGCAGCACCGCCTCTTCGATGGCAGCGCCGAGCAGGACCGAGTCCGGGGACCCGGCTATCTCGACGACCGCGTTTTCCGCGGGCGGCCCGCGATGACCGTCGCGGCCCCGGACGATCGCCACCGGGCAGCGCGCCGATACGGCCAGGGCCGCCGCGGTGGAGCCCACCCGGCCCGGTTGAAAGTGGCGCAGTCCGACGGCGCCCACGCAGACCATGGCGGCCGACGCCGACGACCGAATCAGCGATCCGACCGCGGGTCCGTGGACGACCTCCGTCTCGACCTGGACCGGCTTGCCCGCGACTTGGATCGCCGTCACCGCCTGGCGGACCGCCATCTGCGCGGCTTGTTCGCCGTCCGCGGAGTCGGTCGCGTAGAGCAGCTGTAGCGGAACGTCGCGACTGACCGCCTCATCGACCGCCCACAGCGCCGCGCGTATCGCCGCTTTGGAACCGTCGATACCGGCGACGATCGACTTGGTTCTTGCTGGCTGCGTCATCGGGCCTGCCTCAGTGGCGGACCACAAGCACTGAGCAGTCGGGGTAGCCGACGATCGGATGGCAGTTCGGGGTGGCCAGCCCTGCCATCTCCTCGGCATCGGTACTGCCCACCACCGCCAATTCAATTGCGCTACCGGGCTTTCCGCCGTATTTCGCGCCGGTCCCGGCGGCCACCGTCTGGACGTGGACGTCCGGATAACGGCGGACCCAGCTGTTCAGTCGCCGGTCGATTTGGCGCACGGTGGCGTGGCGGCGTCGCCCTTCCTCCATCGCTTGGTGCACCACCTCGTCGTTGTCGGGGTCGTCGTTGAGCACGACGGCGATCACACCCAGCTCAATCGGCGCTCCGTCGGAAGTACGAATGATCGCGACCGGGCAGTGCGCGCGCGCCACCAAGCCTGCGGCCGTCGGACCCAACAGCCCGTCGGATGCCCAGCCGCGCCTGGCGGTGCCGACACACACCAGGGCAGCGTCCTGGGATTGATTGACCAACGCCTCCGCGGGATCTCCGGAGACGATCGCCGTCTCGATCTCGACCGGCTTCCGCTGGCTCCGGATGGCGCACTCCGCTTCGGCCAAGGCCATTTCGCCGCGTTCGACCTCCCACTCGGAACGAGGCCCCGATCCCTTACGCGCCGGCATGACATACACCAGGCGAAGTGGCAGCTGCCGGCCAATCGCCTCGTCGATCGCCCACTTCGCGGCGTTGACCGCGGCCTGGGAGCCGTTGACGCCCACGACCACCGCCTTGGCGTCCAGCTGGCTCATGTCGGCTCCTGATCGTTCCGAATCGCTCACATTTCAGGCTATTGCGGCCGCACCCGGCCGGCAGGGGCCGTTAGGCCCCAGCCGCGAAGTCGTTCGTCCCCAGCTCCGCGGGTTCGGCGACCAGCTCGAACAACCGCTCTATGTCGGCGCGTTCACAGACCGCCGTGCCCGGTGTCATCAGCATCGCGGCACCCGCCGCGATCCCGTACCGAACCGACTTGGCGAGAGGCCAGCCATGCGTGAGGCCCACCGTGATCGCGGCAACCATCGCGTCGCCGGCGCCGACACCGCTCCCGCCGGGCATCGGAACCGCCGGAAACCGCTGGCTCGCATGGCGCGTCGCAAGCAGCGCGCCATAGGAGCCCAGAGAAACCACGACGACTTGTGTGCGGCCACTGTCAATCAGTTGGTGGGCGGCAGCCAATTGCTCGGACTCGGTGGCGAGCCGGCGGCCGACGCATTCTCGTAGTTCTCGCACGCTCGCCTTGAGCAGGAACACCCCGGAGGAGATGTGCTGCAGGCCGCCGCCGGAGGTGTCCAGAATGAACTTCACGCCCAACTGCCGGCAGAGGTCGGCAACCCGCTGATAGTAGTCGGCGGGAGCACCCGGTGGCAGACTTCCGCTTGCCACAACGACTTCGGCCGATTGGGCCGCCGCCCGCAATTGGTCGAGACACTGCTCCTGTTCGAGGACGGTCAGCTCCGGCCCGGGCAGGACGAACCGGTATTGCTGGCCGGTGCTGGTCTCGTTGACGGTGAAACTCTCGCGCGTTTGGGCGGCGATCGGAACCTGCCGGAACGGGACTTCCGCCTCGCTCAGCAGACTCGTGACGAGACCGCCGTGCGAGCCGCCCGCGGGAAACACCGCCAGCACCGAGCTGCCAAGGACCTTCGCGATCCGGGCGACGTTGATGCCGCCACCGCCCGGGTCGTAACGCGTCGCAGAGCAGCGCAGTTTGTCGGTCGGCCGCACGACGCCGACGCTCGTCGTGATGTCGAGCGCGGGGTTCATCGTCAACGTGACGATCCGCGTTCGGCGAACCGGGTCCGAGGGCATCTCCATCTTGGCTGGCTCCGTGGGTGTTAGAGGCCGCTCGGATACGTTTCCGGTGTTTCGCCCGCGATCCAGAGGCTGGTGACCTCGAGGGGTTCGAGCGCCCGGGTCCGGTCGATATGGATCATCGCGTCGAACTGATCGGCGGGGCGGACGTGGAAGTAATGGCTCTGCCGCTCGGTCTCGGGGCGGTAGATCACCCCGATGGCACGCCCCAACCGGACCGCGCCCAGCGGTTCGGCGGCCCCCGGGCTGGTGTGGGCCGACACCAGGAACTCGCCCCTGCGCGTCTCGTGCAGGAGTTCTTCGATGCTTCCGTTGAGCGCCGGGCGCACGACCTTACGTTCGGCGATGCCGCCCCAGTCGCTGGCGGCGGTGACCGTGCCCGTGTAGGTGCTGAAGCCGATCAGACGCGCCTCGTCGCCGTGCCGCTGGCGGACCAATTGGCCCAGTGTGAGTTGCCCATCGGCCCAGACTTCGGTGGCGCGGGCGTCCCCGACGTGAGAGTTGTGGGCCCACACCACGATTCGCGCCGACGGGATATCTTGGTGGCGGTCCAGATGTTTCAGCAGCGCCTCGAGCGTCTGCGCCATGTGTTTGTCGCGCAGGTTCCACGAAGTGACTCGCCCGCTAAACATCGCCCGGTAGTACACCTCCGCGTTGTGCACCGTCTGGGCGTTCTGGTGCGCGTAGAACAATTCGTCCTCGGCGAGCAGACCGTCCCTGCGCGCGTAGGCCAGTTCGTTGCGCTGAATGTCGACCAGTTGATCGATGGCTTCCTGTTCACACGAGGGGCCGGCGCCGAAGGCCGCCGAGAAGCCGTACGCCTGCCCGTCGTCCGCCGAGGCGTGGTCGAAGCAGGCATAACGTTCGCGTGCCCGCGCCGCCGCCTTCGGGTCGACCTTGTCGAGGTAGCCGATCACTTCCTGCATCGAGCGGTGCAGGCTGTAGAGATCCAGCCCGTAGAAGCCGGCCTGCCGCTGCCCGTTGTTCTCGTGCATCCGGTTTCGGGTGCGCAGCCACTCGACGAAGTCACGCACGACGGTGTTGCGCCACATCCATGCGGGGAACCGCTCGAAGCCGCTCAACGCCTCGTCGGCGCTGGTGTCGTCGCCGATGCCGCGAACGTAGCGATTCACCCGGTAAGCATCCGGCCAGTCCGCCTCCGCCGCGACGGCGCAGAAGCCCTTCTCCTCGATCAACCACTTGGTGATTTCCGCGCGGGCCTCGTAGAACTCGTGTGTGCCGTGCGAGCTTTCGCCGATCAGCACGATGCGCGCATCGCCGATCAGCTCCTCCAGCGCGTCACGCGGCGGAACGCCGGCCGGCGCGTCGATGGCCACCCGGGCGATCACCTCGGCCGGGGTCCGCGCCGCGGCCCTCGACGGGGTGCCGGTCGTCGGCGTCGCGAGGAGCCGACGGACCTCTTCGTCGGTCACTTGCCGGAAATCCCAGAACGATTCCCCGACCGCGAGAAACGGAGTCGGCATGCTCGCGCATACGACATCGTCGACCTGACCGGCGAATTCCCGGCAGGTGGATTCCGGGGCCGCCGGCACGGCGATGACGATGTGTGCGGGCTCGGCCTCGCGGAGCGCCTGCACCGCCGCGGACATGCTTGCGCCGGTGGCCAATCCGTCATCGACCAGGATCACCGTCTTGCCGGCCACATTTACCGGCGGACGCCCGTCGCGATAGGCGGCCTCGCGCCGAATCAATTCCCGGCCTTCCCGCTCGGCGACGGCGCGCAACTCCTGCGGGGTGATACGCAGGCCGCGCACGACGTCGTCGTTCACCACGACGCGGCCTCCGCTCGCCAACGCCCCCACCGCGAACTCCTCATGGCCGGGGGCGCCGAGCTTGCGCACGATGAAGGCATCCAGCGGGGCATGCAGCGCCGCCGCCACCTCCCATGCGACGGGTATACCGCCGCGCGCCAGGCCCAGCACGATCACGTCGTGCCGATCGCGGTAGGCACCGAGGAGGTTCGCCAGCACGCGGCCGGCCTCGGCGCGATCACGGAACACCCGCCGTGGCGAGCGTCGGGTGGCGTCAGCTGCTCTGGTCATCACGCACCGCGCCTGTAGTCATGGCAATCTCCTCGATCCCTCGACGAATTCATCCGACCAGCCCGCCGTAAATCGGCGGTAGGGCACGAAGTCCCAGCCTTGCGGGTCGTTCGTCGGCTCAGCTTCTGCGGCGCAGTTCGCCGATATAGGCCATGACCCGGTTGAGGATCAGGCCGTAGGCGTCGCCGTCGTCCACCAGCCGGGGCAATCCACGGTGGCGGAGAAAGCCGTCGAGGCGCTGGTCCAGGCTCCAGTCGAGATAGGCGTCGCCGGCATAGGGCGAGTGCAGGAACTCGAACGCGAGCTCATCGACGTCGGCATCGGTCATCGACGGGGATCCCTCGGTGGTAGGTGGCATTTGCGTCCTACCCGCTCCGAGCGTGATCCCTGATGGCCGCCTGCACCGCGGCGAAGCGTGCCCGTGCCCGCTCGTCGGCGGCCTGCTGTTCGGCGGCCGTCACGACAATCGCGTCCGGACCGGGGAACACGGTCGCCTCCTCGCCGGTGGCCAGCCACCGGACCCGGTACGGCGGTTGACCATTCGGTGAACTCACCGAGGTGATCAACCCACGCAGATCCGGTCGTCCGACTGTGCTGCTCTTGATAACGAGCCAGTCACCTGGATCGGCAAGCACTACCATCTCCCTTCGAAAATATTGCAGTGCAACATAACTCGGGCCATCAGCGCATCTCCAAGACCTCGCGAACCGGCCGGCGCGGCGTCGGCTCGGGAGCGCCCTTACCCGAGAAGGCGGTGCCTACCCGGATCAGAACTTGGGGAACCGCTTCGGTCTCGGGAATGAGCTCCCCGATCATGTCGCGACTGGCCTGCAGCTCCGTCACGTGTGTCACGGTGCAGGTCGCCAGCCCGGCCATGGTGCACTCCAGCAGAACCGCCGAGAGGGCCTGGCCGCACCGGAAGGCGTCCGCGCGGGTGTCCCCCGGCGTGGACAGGACAACGATCTTTGCTTGATCGCGGAGGCTGGCGGAGCTCCCCCGGGCGTGCCCGTCGGCGGCGAATCGACGGTTCACGCCGTCGGCGCGGGGCTGCGCCTCGTTGACCAGGGCGGCCTGCGGTATGCCATCGTCGTGCCTGCCAGGCGCTGTCCACCAACGCAATTCGTGGTGGTAGAGGTCGTCGTAGCGGCGCAGCGCCTCATTGAGGTGCGCGGCCTCCACCAGCCGCGGCAGCGCGTCGTCGGCCAGTACGTCGAGGGTGGCCAGCTCGGGATTGAAGGCGCTCCGCACCACCGGTTCGAAGGATGCCCACTCCTTTGGGGCGCCGAAGGGGCGCCGGTCGGTCCTGCGGCGCAGGATCGCCGCCGCGCGGTCTCGCCGGGCCACGGCGACGTAGTCGCCCGAGACGAAGTCGATGGCGGCCAGGTGGTCGGGGTTGTTGGGATTGGGAAACTCGTCGACGCCGGCGACCCACCCTTCGGCGGCCATCGCGACCCGGAAGTGATCGAGCACTGCGCCGCAGCTGATGATCGACTCGCGTCCCGAGCTGTCGGCCGAGGACACCATGCGGTGCGGGTCGGCGAAGAGATCGACGGTCGGGCCGCCGGCAACCCATCGCCATGGCTGGCTGTTGTGCAGCGAGGGGGCGCGGCAGGCGAGCTCGACCGCCCGGGTGAGCACTTTCCTGTCGACCATCGTCTGGGTCATTGTCGTTCGCCTCTCCTGTGTTACTTGGACCCTCGGGCATGCGGGCAGCGCACGCCAGGGTCCTTGGTCCCCAGCGTCACGTCATTGGACCCGGGGTCGACTGATGACCTTTGTCTCTATTGCGGCGCCACCGCGCGGCAAACGATGTAGACGACCACCCCGACCGAGGACCCTTGATGGACGTCATCCACAAAACATCCCGTGACCATCGCGTTCGGCCCAACCTCACCGACTACGAGCACGAGCGCGCCGAGTTCCACTGGTCCGACGTGCCGGACCTCTGCGAAGGCATGGGGCCCGGCCTGTGCAACATCGCCTACGCCGCCCTCGACCGTCACACCACCGGGCCGGCCGCCACGCGCACGGCGTTGCGGTTCGTCGTCGATCGCCCCTGGGACGGCGTGCTCGCCACCCGCGACCTCAGTTACGCCGAGCTCGGCCGACTCTCCAGGAAATTCTCCAGCGCGCTGCGCGCGTTGGGCATCAACCGGGGCCACCGGGTGTTCATCGTCATGGCCCGTGGCCCCGAGCTCTACATCGCGATGCTGGGCGCGCTGCGCAACGGCAGCGTCGTCTCGCCGTTGTTCTCGGCCTTCGGGCCCGAGCCCATAGCGACCCGGGTCAACCTCGGGCACGCCGACGTTCTGGTGACCACGAGGGCGATCTACCAGCGCAAGATCGCCAAGATCCGTGATCGACTGCCGTCGGTGCGGCACGTCTTCGTCGTCGACGACGGGCAGGCCGACGGCCCGCCTCCGGGGACCCTCGACTTCTGGCAATGGGTCAACGCGGCCGAAGAGAACCCGCCGGTCGAGCCCACCACCGCCGACGATCCGGCCTTACTGCACTTCACCAGCGGGACCACGGGTACGCCCAAGGGCGCCATCCACGTGCACGGCGCCGTCACGATGCACTACGTCACCGGCCTGTACGCGCTCGATCTTCACGCCGACGACACCTATTGGTGCACGGCCGATCCCGGCTGGGTGACGGGAACGTCCTACGGCATCATCAGCCCGCTGCTGCACGGCGTGACCTCCATCGTCGACGAAGCGGAATTCGACGCCGAACGCTGGTATCGCATCCTGCAGGACCAGGGAGTGTCGGTGTGGTACACGGCGCCGACCGCCATCCGGATGCTCATCAAGGCGGGATCGGAACTGCCCGCGCAATACCACTTTCCGCGGCTGCGTTTCATCGCCAGCGTGGGCGAACCGCTCAATCCCGAAGCCGTGTGGTGGGGAAAGCGGGTGCTGGGCTTGCCGATTCACGACAACTGGTGGCAGACCGAGACGGGCGGCATCATGATCGCCAATACGCCCGCGTTCGACATCAAGCCCGGCTCGATGGGCCGCCCGCTGCCCGGGGTGGACGCTTTCATCGTCCGCAGCAACGACGACGGCACCGTCGAGGTGATCGACGAACCCGGCGTCGAGGGTGAGCTCGCGCTCAAACCCGGCTGGCCGTCGATGTTCCGCGGGTACCTGAACGCCGAGGAGCGCTACCGGAGCTGCTTCGCGGCCGGCCTCTACCTGACCGGGGATCTCGCGACGAAAGACGCCGACGGCTACTTCTGGTTCGTCGGGCGCAAGGACGACGTGATCAAGTCCGCGGGGCATCTGATCGGGCCGTTCGAGGTCGAGAGCGCGTTGACCGATCACCCGGCGGTGGCCGAGGCGGGCGTCATCGGCATACCCGATCCGACGGTCGGTGAGATGGTCAAAGCCTTCGTCACCCTGAAGGACGGTGTCGTCGCCGACGAAGACCTGCGGCTGGAACTGCTGGGCCACGCGCGCAAGCGGCTCGGGGCCACGGTGGCGCCCAAGGAGATCGAGTTCGTCGACTCCTTGCCGCACACCAGCAGCGGCAAGATCATGCGGCGCCTGCTCAAGGCCCGCGAATTGGGGCTGCCTGAGGGCGACACCTCCACCATCGAGCAGCACCCGGTCCACCAATCCGAGGGAGTGCCGTCGTGACCGATACGAAGCTGGCCCATGAGCTGTTGTCCGACATGATTCGGGTCCGGCGCATGGAGGAGAAATGCGCCGAGCTCTACAGCGCGGCCAAGATTCGCGGATTCCTCCATCTCTACGTCGGCGAGGAAGCCGTGGCCGCCGGATCGCTGCGCGCGCTGGCCGACGAGGACGCGGTGGTCGCGACCTACCGCGAGCACGCGCACGCCCTGCTGCGGGGCATACCGATGACCTCGATCATGGCCGAGATGTTCGGCAAGCAGGAGGGCTGCTCGCGCGGCCGCGGCGGTTCGATGCACTTGTTCGACGGGACCAAGCGGTTCTACGGAGGCAACGCGATCGTGGCCGGCGGCCTGCCGCTG
Organism: Mycobacterium sp. E1386; assembly: GCF_001672745.1. Taxonomy (NCBI): domain Bacteria; kingdom Bacillati; phylum Actinomycetota; class Actinomycetes; order Mycobacteriales; family Mycobacteriaceae; genus Mycobacterium; species Mycobacterium sp. E1386. The sequence goes on along the minus strand of NZ_LZKH01000235.1, from coordinate 21,487 downwards.
GCGGTGGGCATCGCACTGGCCGACGCCATGCTGAAGCAAAAGCGCGTGACCGCCTGCTACTTCGGTGACGGCGCGGTGGCCGAAGGCGCCTTCCACGAGTCGTTGAACATGGCGGCCCTGTGGAACCTGCCGGTGCTGTTCTGTTGCGAGAACAACCTTTACGCGATGGGCACCGCGCTGGATCGGGCGCAGTCGCAGACCGATCTGACCGCCAAGGCGGCGGCCTACCGCGTGCCGACGCTGGCCGTCGACGGCATGGATGTCGAAGCGTGCCACACGGCCGCGCAGCAGGGGGTCGATCACGTCCGCGACACCGGCGGCCCGTTCTTCATCGAATTCCGCACCTACCGATTCCGTGCGCACTCGATGTTCGATCCCGAATTGTACCGGGACAAAGGCGAAGTCGAACGATGGCGGGAGCGTGACCCCATCCAGGCGTTCACCGAGAAATGTGTGGGCGACGGCACACTGTCCGAGGCCGACGTGCGTGAGATCGAAGACGCGGCCGCCACCGAGATCGAGGACGCGGTGGCCTATGCCGAGGCCGGAACCTGGGAGGACGTGGCGGATCTCGAACGCGACGTGCTGACTGAAGAGCCGGCGCGATGAAGACCAGCTATCGCACCGCCGTGCACGACGCCCTGCGCGATGCCCTGCGCGACGATCCGCGGGTCTTGCTGATGGGCGAGGACGTCGCGCGTTACGGGGGAACGTACGCCGCCTCCAAGGGCCTGCTGGACGAATTCGGCCCCGACCGCGTGCGGGACACACCGCTGTCGGAACTGGGCTTCGTCGGGATCGGAATCGGCGCGGCGCTGGGCGGTTTACGTCCGATCGTGGAGGTCATGACGGTCAACTTCAGCCTGCTGGCTCTCGACCAGATCGTCAATACCGCTGCGGCGCTTCGCCATATGTCCGGCGGGCAGTTCTCGGTACCCGTAGTCGTCCGGATGGCGACGGGTGCAGGCCGCCAGCTCGCCGCGCAGCATTCGCACAGCCTGGAGCCGTGGTACGCCCACATCCCCGGCATCAAGGTGGTGGCTCCTGCCACGGTCGAGGACGCGTACGGGATGCTCGGCCCCGCTCTGGCGGACCCGGACCCGGTGGTGATCTTCGAACACGTTCAGCTCTACAACACCTCAACGGATGTCGACGTCCTCTCTCCGACGGACATCTCGCGGGCGGCGGTCCGCCGCAGCGGCAACGACGTCACCCTGATCACCTACGGGGGCAGCCTGCCGAAGACGCTCGACGCCGCCAATGAGCTTTCGCTGTCCGGAATCGACTGCGAAGTAATCGATCTGCGCGTCCTGCGCCCACTAGACGACGACACCATCCTCGAATCCGTCCGCAAGACGCATCGGGCGGTGGTGGTCGACGAGGCGTGGCGCACCGGCAGCCTGGCCGCGGAAGTGATCGCGCGCGTGATGGAGGGCGCCTTCTACGACCTCGATGCCCCGGTGGGCCGGGTGTGCAGCGCCGAAGTTCCCATGCCCTACGCCAAGCACATGGAAGAGGCCGCCCTCCCCCAGACCCCCAAGATCGTCGCCGCCGTGCAGAGCCTGTTCGGGGACCCGTCGTGATCGAGTTCAAGATGCCCTCGCTCGGCTCCGACATGGATGAAGGCACCCTGAACGAGTGGCTGGTCAAGCCCGGGGACAAGGTGACCCGCGGCCAGGTCGTCGCGATCGTCGAGACCACCAAGGCCGCCGTCGAGGTCGAATGCTGGCAGGAGGGCATCGTCAGCGAGCTCGTCGTGCCCATCGGTGAAACCGTCCAGGTGGGAACGACATTGGCCACGCTGACGGCACCCGGTGAGCAGGCGGAGACGCCACCCACGCCACGTCCGTCGCCGGAGGTGGCGACCACCGCGCCGCCGACGCCGGTGACCGCGCCGGTGACCGCGCCGCCGACCGCGCCCGTCCCCAGCGCTCCCCCGGCCGCCCCCGCGCACCGGCGGTGGGTGTCACCGGCCGCGCGGCGGTTGGCCCAGTCGGTGCGCGTCGATATCGACGCGGTGAGCGGCACCGGACCCCAGGGCGCCGTCACCATCAACGACGTCGAGCACGCGGCGGCCGCCAAGCCGGTCGAGGTCAAGCCGGTCGCGCAACCGGCAGCCAAGCCGACGGCGGCCGACCGCGCGACCCAGATGCGCAAGTCGATCGCGGCGGCGATGAGCCGGTCCAAGCGCGAGATCCCGCACTACTACCTCGCCGAAGAGATCATGTTGGAAAAGGCGCTGTCCTGGCTGACGACGAGAAATGCGCAGCGATCCATCGACGAACGGGTGCTGCCGGCCGTCTTGCTCCTGAAGGCCGTCGGCGTCGCCGCCCAGCGGTTCACCGAGTTCAACGGATTCTGGCGGGAGGACGGGTTCGAGCCCGCCAACGGCGTTCACGTCGGTGTCGGGATATCGCTGCGCGGCGGCGGCCTCGTCGCGCCCGCCATCCACGACGTTCCGGAGAAGAAGCTGGACGAATTGATGGACGATCTCACCGATCTGGTGGCGCGGGCACGGTCCTTCTCGCTACGGAGTTCGGAGATGTCGGACCCGACCATCACGCTCACCAACCTCGGTGACCAGGGCGTCGACTCGGTCTTTGGCGTCATCTACCCGCCGCAGGTCGCGATCGTGGGCTTCGGCCAACCGGCCGAGCGGGTCTGCGTGATCGACGGCGGGATCCGGGTCGTCACAACGGTTCAGGCCACGCTCGCCGCCGACCACCGCGCCAGCGACGGTCACCGGGGCGCCCTGTTCCTCGCCGCGATCAACGAGCTGCTCCAGCAGCCCGACCTACTAGAGAAGTGATGCGCAATGACCAATGAAGACACCCGCGCCGGCGTGCTGTCGGTGCTGACCAGCATCGCCCCCGAAGTCGAACCCGACGACATTCGCGACGACGCCCTGCTCCGCGACCAGGTCGACCTGGATTCCATGGACTGGCTGAGCTTCCTGCGTGGGATCCACAAGAGATTCCATGTCGACATCCCGGAATCGGACTACGCGACGTTGCGGACGTTGGCCGACGTCGTCGGCTACGTGGAGACCAACGCGTCCAAAGTCTGAGCCGCACGCCACTTTTCGGGGAGCACTAACAGGGGGTGGGCATGAAAGCCACGAGGCCGGACATCGGCGTGCTCGAACGGGCGGTGCTGCTCGCCTGCCGCGCCCCGTCCGTACACAACAGCCAGCCCTGGCGCTGGGTGGCCGAGGACGGCGTCCTGCGCCTGTTTGTCGACCGGCAGCGGGCGATAGCGGCCACCGACCATTCCGGCCGCCAAGTGATCCTGTCCTGCGGCGCCATCCTGAACCACCTTTGCGTCGCCATGACCGCCGCGGGCTGGGAACCGATGGTCGACCGGTTTCCCGACCCGGATGACCCCCACCAGCTGGCCTCGGTCACCTTCAGCCCGCGAACGCAGGTCACCGAGGCCGAGCACCGCCGCGCCGAAGCGATCCTGCAGCGCCGCACCGACCGGCTTCCCTTGGGGCGACCCACCTATTGGGACCTGTTCGAACCCGCACTGCGTGACACGTTCGACGACACCGAGGTCGCCCTGAACGTACTCCCCGACGATGTGCGACCACTCCTGGTGGAGGCTTCGCAACTGACCGAGGAGCTCCGCCGCGACGATTCCTACTATCACGCCGAACTCGACTGGTGGACTTCGTCATTCGCACTGGCCGAGGGGATGCCGCCGACCGCGCTGGCCTCCGACAAGGAGAGCTGGCGGGTCGACGTGGCCCGCAGCTTTCCGACCAGGAGCCATGCCGACCGGCGCGGCGAGGTCAAAGTCGATTGGGCGAAGATCCTCGTGTTGTCGACACCCGGGGACACCAGGTCGGACGCGCTGCGGTGCGGCGAGGTGCTCTCGACCGTGCTGCTCGAGTGCACTGTCGCCGGTATGGCGACCTGCCCGCTCACCCATCTGATCGAACTGGACGAAAGCCGTGACATCGTGCGCGAACTCATCGGCCTGCGCGGCGAGCCGCAAGTGTTGATTCGCGTGGGGATCGCGCCGCCGCTGGAGCACCTCCCGGCGGCGACACCGCGCCGCCCGCTGGGCGATGTCCTCGAGGTCCGCTAGCCAGTGCGCTGGGCGACGGTATGGGCAAGTGGGGAAAGAACTTTGGTCCCGGACCTGCGGGACTTTCGGCCGGCGCTGGCGTCCGCCGCCGGCAATACCATCGAGAGTGTAGTGCCGTCGACGAAGAGGACAACTGATGTCGCTGATCGATAATGGGGTTTCGATCCTGTCGGTGAACGAATGCTGGGAACTGCTGGCCGGTGTGACGCTGGGGCGCTTGGTGACCAGCGTTGGTAACCAGCCCGAGATCTTCCCGGTCAATTACGTCGTGCAGCGAAATACGGTGCTGTTTCGTACCGCGGAGGGCACCAAGTTGGTCAGCACGGCGATCAACAACCGGGTGCTGTTCGAGGTCGACGACCACAACGTCGCCGAGGGCTGGAGCGTGATCATCAAGGGCACCGCGCGCTCCTGCCGCAGCAACGAGGAAATCGAGGAAGCCGAGCGCGCGCAGGTACTGCCCTGGACGGCCACGGAGAAGTCACACTTCGTGCGGATCGTTCCCGAGTCGGTCACGGGGCGCCGGTTCCGTTTCGGTGTGCCGGTGGAGTGATCCCCGCCGCTAGCCCCGTCTCATGCGGCGCGGGCGCGGAACGAATTCCAGCGACAGCAAGACCAGCAGTGCGGCCGGAATGTGGTGGGCGCACAACACCACGTAGCGCCGCTCGGACAGCGCGTGGAACTTGCGGAGGTAGCGGTACAGGGACTCGAGCCGGATCAGCGGGTCCAGCAAGTGGATCAGCCGCAGCGCGATCCGCTGCAGCGGCCCCGGTTGGGCGGCCTCGAAGATCTCCGGGAACGCCGCGAATGCGAGCGAAAGGCGCTGTCCGCCGGTGGCACTCGCGTGAGCGATCATGTCGACGCTGAGCCGCTCGTCGACGCCGTTGGGGGCGTCCGGGCGGCGGAACGGCACGTCGAGGCTGACTTCCGATCCCCCGCCGGCGCTCAGGTATCGGTGAAACGCGACGGCCCGGCCGCGCCCGTCCCGCGCGATGGCCAACCGCACACCGGGAAAGCGGCCTTGCAACGCGCCGTCGAGGTTCATGCAGAAGCCGCGATCGGTGCGCGCCGCGCGGTGAGCGGCGTACAACACCTCGGTCAGCTCGGCCAGCGTTGCGCCGCTGAGCTTTTGTTCGTCGACGATCTCGGTGGTGACACCGCAGTTGTGCGTCCGCTGCACCGCTTGGCGCAGGTTGCGAAAGCGGCGGCCCCGCAGGGTGAAGTGGCGGATGTCGACGACCACGTCGCGGCCGATCGGCACCGACAGCATCGGCTGCCCCACCGTGTCCCTGCGCCACAACCGAAGGTGGCGTTCGCCCGCGGCCAAGACGATGATCTGCCATCCCCGGCCGCGGCACATGCGGACGAAATCGGCTACCAGAGCGTCGAATTGCGTCGCGTCGCCGATCGGGTCGCCGCTGACCACGGCGAATCCAAGCCGGGCACGGTAGGCGATCGCCGCGGTCCCGTCGGGGTTGAAGTGGTAACTCTTGCTGGAGTGCATGGCGAACGGGGCCAGCGGATCCCCCCGCGTGGCGTTGACCAGCACCCACACCCGGCCCAGCAGCTCCGGCTGCGGTCGGACCGTGGTGGGTGACATCAGCGCGAGCCCGCTGCCGGCGATCAGAACGTTGCCCAGCAGGGCCCAGGACAGGAAATGCGCGCCCAGCCCGGCGCCCACCGCGGCGGCCGCGTACATCGCGTGTGCGGAGGTCACCGGACGGCCGAGAAAGATGCCGCGAGCGATCAAGGCGGCCGCGCCCAGGAGCGCCACCGACCAGCCGAACCGGCCGGGGGCGATGCGTTCGTAGCCGAGATACTCTCGCGCCACCAGCACTACCAGCCAAACCAGGACGCACAGCAGCATCAGCACGCTGATGCGACGCGCCGCAGGGACATCGGCACCCAGCAGCACCCGCTCCCCACCCCGCGCGACGCTGGTCGCGCGGCTTCTGGGAGTGATCTTCACGGGGCCACTAGCGCACGACGAGCACGGAGCATTCGGGGTGGCGGAAGAGGGGATGCCCTTGGGGCCCGACCAGGCGCGCGAGCTGACCGGCCTCGTCGGCGCCGATCACGGCGAGCTGAACCCTCTCGTCGTTGGCGCTCAGGTAGCTGGCGATGGCGTGCTTCGTGGTGATCGGGTAGACCCGCACCTCGGGATAGTGCTGCCGCCATTCGGCCACCCGGCGCTCGAATTCGCCGTCGGCGTGCTCGGTGAGTTCCTCGGGCCGGCCGCCGAGCACCAGCAGCGGAGCCCTGCGTAACTTCGCCTCCGCAGCAGCGAAATTCACGACGGTGTCGTTGCCGGGTACGTCCGTCATCCGGACCACGATCCAGTTGATGTCGGGCGCCGGCCGGTCGGATTCGGTCCGCAAGACCGCGACCGGGCAACGCGCCTTCTCGGCGAGCTCCGTCGCGGTCGAACCCACGATGGAGCGCGCGTAGCGTCCGATGCCGACGCAACCGACGCAGATCATCTCGGCGTCCCAGGATGCCTCCAACAGGACCGCGCCGGCCGGGCCCCGCGGCACGTCGGTTTCGATCGCGACCGCCTTGCCGGTGGCCTCCACGGCCAACCGTGCGGCATGGAGCGATGTCTCGGCGTGTGCGAAGTCGCGCTCGTAGTCTTCTGCGGAATCGTGCGCCGGCTTGATGACGGAGACGAGACGCAGTGGCGCGCCGCGGGTGATCGCCTCGTCGATACCCCATAGCGCGGCCGTGATCGCGGCCGCCGAACCGTCAATTCCCACCAGGATTGGTTTCATCATCCGGCCTTTACTGTCAGATTGTTTCGACCGACGAACGGATCGGCGCCGCGTCGGCGGGCCGCTCCGCGCGGCGCTTGACCGCCAGCATCAGCGCACGTGTCCCCAGCGCTATCAACGGCCTGGCCAGTTCCATCGCGAACACTTCACCCGGGTAGCGCAGGGCTATCCGAGCGCGTGCCAGCAGCCGGACGCGGTCCTCCCAGTGCGGCTGGAGATGAAAGGACAACACAACGTTCCAGCGCGGCTCGGATCGCATGGCATTGAGGACGACGTATTTTTCGGGGACTATCTCCGTGACGCGTAGCGTCAACCCGTCGGGCAACCAGCCCTCGGGAGCCAGGCGGACCGCATCCCCCACCCGCAGCCCTTCGTTAGCATCTTGCGCCGCAGGGCTTTCCAAACCCTCGAAGCCGAGGCTTTCGTTTCTGTCCCGGCCCATCTGCAGGAGCCGGGACCAGACCACCGACGCGGTCGCGTCGATGTCAACTGCCTCGGTCGTCTGAACCGCCGGATCGCTGACCAAGGCGTCACCCGGGACACGCATCTGCGACTCCGCCTTGGTTGCGCCCCAGTTGCGGTAGTACCTGCGCGCGCAGTAGAGCACGGTGAGCAATACGGTGGTCTGGGCGATCCGCCTTGTCATGTTCGCCATGGCGCCAGTCTGCGCGGAGCGCCCCGACGCCTGCGAGGGTCCTTGGTCCTTGGTGGTGCGCCGATATGCCCTGCGCACCGCCGAAGGGTCCCTAGCCGGCCGGGGTGATCAAGCCGTAATGGCCGTCGTAGCGGTGGTATAGCACGCTGGCGCAGCCGTAGGCGGCGTGGATGAAGAACAGGAACGGCAGGTCGAGCATGGCCAGCCGGTCGGCGGCTCCCTCTTCGGTGAGGCATGGCAGCGGTTGTCGGCTGATGGTCACCGGTAGCGCATGCGGGCTCACCCGGTCGGCCAGAGCCGGTGCGGCCAGCGCGAGGCGGAAGCCCGTCGGTCCGGCGTGATACAGCACGCTTGCGGTGCCCGTGCCCTTCTCCGTGAACAGATGAAAGTCGTAGTCGAGCAAGTCCATTTCGCGGGCGGCGTCGTCGACGGTGCAGGGCGCCATCGTGAACGACTTCCGCCGGATGACGCGGCGCTGGTCGGCCGGACGAGGAAAGTAGTTGGGCCGGTGCGCCGGCTCGGACTCATGCCGCCATTGGTGGGGACCCACCGACGGCAGCTCGCCGCGGCGCGCCTCCCAGCGCTCGGTGGCGCGTTGCAGGCGGCGGCGCAATCGCGCCACCAGAAGATCGACCGCTTCCCGCGCCGTGTCGGCCTGGACCTGCGCGCGGACCGATCGGCCATCGATGTCGAGGTTCGCTTGCGCGACGACGGGCCGCTGCACCGACGGGTCCCGATGTCTGGACAGTCTTACGCGGGCATGCCGCACGGGCCGGCTTGCGTACCGCGTGAGCTCACCGACCTTGGTCTGCGCGTACTCGGCCGCAGCGGGAAGCTCGTCCCGCATGGAGACCTGCACGTCGATGTCCTGTGGCAATTCTGTCCTGTGGCGCATGGCTCAAGAGCTACATCACGAAACCGGCTGCGGGACAGGGCCGAAAGTCATCGGGGTGTTCACGTTTCATACGTTCTGGGGGACTTTGACTGCCTTCAGCCGCAGTGCCGGTTTCTCGACGACGAACCAGCTGGCCGCGGCCAGCGGCAATGTGGCCGCGGTCGCCACCACCGCAAAGACGAGCGGGGTGATGTGTCCGAGCCCGGAGATGACGAGGATCTGCTGGGTCGGCCACGCGTAGATGTACACGCCGTACGACAAATCGTTGTGTAGATAAAACTTTCGCAACAGTATGCCGGACACGATGATTCCGTAGGCCAGGGGCAAGGCACCGACGATCCGATAGTCGGGCAGCAGCAGACCGCAGACCGCGACCATCGCGAAACTTACCGCGACCCAAGACCACCGAGCCGGTATCACGTCCTTGAGTTGGTAGAGCACCGCGCCGGCGGCGAACATGATCGTAAATCGCGCGACGCATTGCGGGATGGTCCACGACCACGGGTCGGCCATGGGCGGCAACACGAGTGCCACTACGACACCGGTGGCCAACAGAGCCGAAGATATCCAGCGATACCGTGCCAGACCGGCGACGCCGATGGCGAGCACCGCCAGGTAACACATCACCTCGAACACCAGGGTCCACAGCGACGCATTCCACGTGCGGGGATGCGGAACGCCCTGCGGTGTGCCGCCCACGTCGAGTTTGAGGTGCGCGATGGCGCTGTTGAACAGAACGAACTTCAACGGTCCACTGGAGTCCAAAAGGCTGATCGCAGAACCACCTTGAAGTGCGACGCCGACCGGCGCTATGACGAAAGCGGTGACGACCAAACAGGTGTAGAAGCCTGGCAGGATGCGCAGCGCTCGAGCCCGCAGGTACTGCCTTGGCTGCGGGTTGTTCAGCCAGCTCGCGGTGACCAAAAACCCCGACACCGCGAAAAAGCCATCCACGCCCAGGGAGAACAAGAGACGTTGCGTGACCGGTGACGAAACACTATGGCCGGTCACTGCGAACGAATGCCAGAGGATCACCTCGACGGCCAGGACCAGCCGCCACAGGTTGAGGGCATTGTGCCGGTGGTCGAAATTCTGCCCGATCACGCAATGCCTCCCCTCATTGCAGTGCTGCCGCCCGCACCAGCTTCTCCTCGGGCTTGTCCTTGGACGCGTCGGTCTCACGCGCCAGGAAGGCGGTGAGTTCTCCGATCGCGGTCATCAGCGGGGCCGGGAAGACGATGGTGGTGTTCTTCTCCACCCCCAGTTCGATCAAGGTCTGCAGGTTGCGCAGCTGCAGGGCCAGCGGGTGACGCATCATGGTGTCGGAGGCGTCGCCGAGGGCAGCGGCGGCGCGGGCTTCCCCTTCGGCCGCAATGATTTTCGCCCGCTTCTCCCGCTCCGCCTCGGCCTCGCGCGCCATCGCGCGTTTCATGCTGTCGGGGAGCTGAATGTCCTTGAGCTCCACCAAGGTGACCTCCACGCCCCAGTCCACCGTGGTGGCGTCGAGGATCTGGCGAATGCTGCCGTTGATCTTCTCGGTTTGGGCAAGCACCTCGTCGAGGGAATGTTGCCCGACGACATTGCGGAGGGTGGTCTGTGCGATCTGATCGATGGCGGCGTGGACGTTCTCGATGACCACCACGGCCTTGCGGGCATCGACGATCCGGAAGTAGGCGACAGCGGCGATGTCGACGCTCACGTTGTCGCGGGTGATGATGCCCTGGGACTGGATGGGCATGGTCACGATCCGCATCGAAATCCGCCACAGGCGGTCGATGACCGGAATGATGATCCGCAGCCCGGGTTCGCGAACGCCGATCACGCGGCCGAGGCGGAAATGCACACCCCGCTGGTACTGCTGCACCACCCTGATCGATGCCGCCAGCAACACCGCGGCGGCAATTCCCAAGACCACCAGAATTGCGGCAATGTGGCTCATCACGATCACCTCGATCCGCTTCGCACCGTTACGAGGCGGCCGGAGAGCCGGCGACCCGCTTGTGAATCCGAGCGGCGAACGCCGCCGCGCGATCGAGGTCGTGCTCGTTCGGCCGTCCGCGGTTGATTCCGCCGATGAATCCGAACGGCCCCACCGTGTCGAACCCCCGGCACGAGAACGCTCCGATGACGTCGAACCCCTTTTGCTCGAGCTTCTCCCGAACGGGTTTGTGGTAACCCAGCAGCGGAACCTCGCGTGCGCCGCTGGTGAAGAACGTGAAGGCCGCGGTCGGGTGGTCGGCCGCCGGGAGCTGACGGATCAATTTGCGCAGCCTCGCGTCCACCATCATGTAGTAGATGCCGGAACCGAACCCGACGAGGTCGTAGTCGTGAACGGTCCCCGGGTCGACCGATTCGGGGGTGACGACCTCGGCACCCAGCACCTCGGCCATCCGATCGGCCACCAGGCGGGTGTTGCCATGTGACCTCGAAGCGCACACGATCAGCGACCTCATGGCCAACTCCTTTGCGAATGTGGCTCAGACGACTCCATGCTTCGCTTGGACTGACGGCCCGGTAAGGGCGCAAAGGCACAGCGCCGTGAGGGCCTTGGTCACTTCTGTGGATCGGCCCTGGTGGAGGCCGAAATCGGCCGACGAACGGAGGTCCTTCGCGGTCGGGACTTCGGTCCCTATCCTCTCGCCCGGGGAACCGGTCGAATAGGGGTTGTGACTGTGACAGTTCCCGCGACGGATGCCGGTGCGAAGATAATCGCCCTCGAGTCGCATCCGGCCTGGATTTCTCGGCAACGGCAGGCGGCCGAGCGCGTCGAGGCGATGCGCCGTCATCCGTCATCCTTCCGCCCCACCCATTGGGCCGCAGCCCTGCTGCGGCGGCCCCGTCCGTGACGGGAATCGCGAGGGCGCTGGCGTTGCCGGCGGCCGCCCTCATGCTGTTGGTGGGGCCGGCGGGCATGGCGGCCGCCGACAGCGGGCGTCCGCAAGCCAAGCCCGAGGAGCGGGCCGCGGCTCTGATCCGGCCGTCCATCATGTATCTCTCCGGTGAGGGTTACGGCCTGGTCCGGCTGCCCGACGGTGAGGTGTTGTCCCAATTCGGGCGGGGCTCCAGCATGCCGTTCCTGGCCACCTGGCACTGCACGGCATTCGTCGTCAACCCCGACGGTTGGGTTGCGACGGCGGGCCACTGCGTCGACCCGGCGAGCGCCACCGTCCTGATACTCAAAAGGGCCGCGATCGAATACCAGACCGAACATCCGGATGCGCCCGAGTCGAGTGATCCGGCGGTCACATTGGAATGGCTGCAGAAGAACGCGAGGGTGGAAGGCGACACATCCGGCCAGGGCCCCCACGTGAGCATCACGCTGATTTCGGGCACGGGAACGAAACTCGCGGATAAGCTGACCGCCAACGTCGCCGATTTCCGGCCCATGGGCAAGGGCGACGCCGCGCTCCTCAAGATTCCCAAGCGCAACCTACCGTCGTCGGAACTCGCGACCGATGCCGACGTCACCATCGGGACGCCCGTCCTCGCGGTGGGCTTCCCCGAGAGCACCCAGAACATCACCGGCCCTTCGCTCGACCCCACCTACAAGAGCGGCAAGGTCAGCAAGAAGTCTCTCGCGGGACCCAACCCCGAGTACGAGATCGACGCCGCGATGACCGACGGCATGAGCGGCGGCCCGACGGTCGGGCTGAACGGAAAGGTGCTCGGCGTCAACAGCTTCGCCCCAGTCAACGAAACCCAGCCGTTCAATTTCATCACGCCGGTGGACGGCGTCGCCGCGATATTGGCCGGCAAAGGCGTCCAGCCGGCGCTTGGCCCCGCTGACCGGATCTACCGCAAAGGATTGACCGACTTCTACGCGGGCCGCTACACCGATGCGATCGACGAGTTCGGCCAGACCCTCGCGATGTCACCCGGCTACCCCGGTCTGGACGATCTCAAGACGAACGCGGTCAATCTGCGCCAGCAGTATGGGGACTCCGCCGCCCTCAGCGGGCGAACTCTGTTGTGGTACACCGTTATCAGTGTCGTCTCGGTGCTCGGCCTCGGCGCCGTCCTGACCTTCCTGGGGCTGCGGCCCCGTCATCGCGCCCACACGGCGCCCGACGTGCAACCGCTTCGTCTGATGCCCAAGCATGAATCGGGGGCGGTCGAACCGCATTTCTGCGCACATTGCGGGGCCGAGCACCACCCCAGCGAGCAGTTCTGCCCGAACTGCGGCAAGCACATAGACCTTCCAGCCGCGGTACGGGGAACCGGACTGATCTCCTGACGGATGGCCCATCGGTGAGTGCGAGATTATCCACCAGGCTGACGGCGCGGTTCGACGACGCCGCGGACCGCACTCGAGAAGCTTTGGCACGGCAGGGTTTCGGCGTACTGACCGAAGTGGACGTCAAAGCGCGGGTGCAGGCTCAGCTCGGCGTGGAGATGGAGGATTACCTGATCTTCGGCGCCTGCGACCCGGCCGTGACGTATCGGGCTATCAACGTCGATCGAGAGATCGGGCTGCTGCTGCCCTGCAACGTGCTCGTGCGCGCCGACCCGGGTGATCCGGGCTCGGTGATCGTCGAGGCGATGGATCCGGTGCTCCTGGTCGAGGTGACCGGTGAGCCGGCCCTCATCTCGATCGCCGCAGAGATCACGGAGGGCCTGCGTGCCGCGATCGCTTCGCTGACCGAAAGCGATTGATCTCCGCGGCCACCATGCCGACCACCACCGGCACGGCTCGTGCGACCATCGGGCTCAGCCCCTCCCCATTGCCGGTGTCCCCCACCTCGACCGCGAAGACCACCACGGCGTCGGGCACCCGCCCGAGCTCTCGAGCCAGCGCATGGGTGCGGCCGATATCGATGCTGTGCGAGCTCAACCCTTCGGCTTGGGTGGGCACCTCGTCCAGCCGGTAGCGATGGACGCGGCCCGGGGTTGCCGGGGTGACGATCGCCGCGTCGATGACCACGGCCAGCTCCGCCCCGCTCCATGCGTCGAGAACTCCCGCCGGCTCCGCAATGTCGGTACGCACAACGACATTGGGCCAGGCGAGGCGTTCCATTGCGATCGCAGCGGCGACCCCGACGCCGTCGTCGCGCCGGTAGCAGTTGCCGAGCCCGATCACGGCAACCCTGCCGGCATCGGCGGTCATCGTCGCTGCACAGTCAGCGTCAGGAAGTGCGCCGAGCAGGAAATGCACGGGTCGTAGCTGCGGATCAGCTGTTCACACAGCTCGGTCAGCGCGCCGTCGTCCAGGGAGAGGTTGTCCGAAACCAGGCGAGCCAGGTCGGCTTCGATGGCGCCCTGGTTCTGCGAGGTCGGCGGGATGATGGTCGCGGCCGACACCAGGCCCGCCTCGTCGATCCGGTATCGGTGATACAACAGGCCGCGGGGCGCCTCGCTGACACCGTGGCCAACGCCGGCACGAGCCGGGACGGGCACGAACGGACGCGACGGGCGCTGGTACTCATCGATGATGCGCAGTGCCTCTTCGATCGCGTAGACCACTTCGACCGCGCGGACGACGATGCTGCGGAAGGGGTTTCGGCATTCGCCCGATAATCCGGCCCGGGTGGCCGCCTGAGCGGCGATCGGCGAGAGCGCCGGTGCGTTTAGCGAGTATCGGGCCAGCGGGCCGGTCAGGTGGCGACCTCCGTCGAGCGTCGCGTGCAGGGCGGTCGAGTGGGGCAGTTGCGCTTCGGCGACGTGGTCGGTGAAGTCGGCCACTTCAAAGGTGGGACCGGCGCTGCGGGCGATGACCCCGTTTTCGATCGGGTACTCACCCGGCGCCGTGAGAGCCAGGAATTCGTGGTCGAGCTCGAGGTCGGGAAACTCGAAGCCGGACACCCACTCGACCGTCGCCACCGCGTCATCCAACGCGCGACGCAGCTGCTCTTCGATCGGCTTGAATTCCAATCGTGTTGGAACGGAATAGAATCCGCCCAGCCGCACGTTGACGGGATGGATCGCGCGACCGCCAACGAACTCCATCAGCCGGTTGCCCGCCTTCTTCAGCGCCAGCCCCCGCTCGACGATCTCGCGATGGTCGCGGGCCATGCCGACGATGTCGGGGTAGCCGAGGAAGTCCGGCGCGTGCAACAAGTAGATGTGCAGGGCGTGGCTGTTGATCCATTCACCGCAGTACAGCAGGCGCCGCAGCGCGACGAGTTCGTCGTCCACCCGAACCCCGCAGACGTCTTCGATCGCATTGCAGGCGCTGACCTGGTAGGCGACCGGGCAGATCCCGCAGACGCGTGCCGTGAGGTCGGGCGGCTCGGTGTGGGCGCGGCCGCGCAGGAACGCTTCGAAGAAGCGCGGCGGCTCATAGATGTTGAGCTGCACGCTGTGCAGCGCGCCGTCCTGCAGCGTGACGTGGAGCGCGCCTTCGCCTTCCACCCGGGTCAACGCGCCGACGCTCAGGGTGCGCTCGGACGAATTCACTGCTTGCTCCGTTCGGCGGCGAACGTGGCGACGTTGAACGTGGAGAACACCCGGTCGACGTCGCCGTCGGACATCCCGTCGCGGCGCAGCAGCGGGATCAGCGTCGCGGTCTGCGGCACCGCCGACGGGCCGAAGCAGCCGTAGCAACCGCGGTGATGGCTGGGACACAGCGCGCCGCAACCGGCGTGCGTTACCGGACCTAGACACGGAATCCCCTCGGCGACAACGACACACGTGGTCCCGCGGAGTTTGCATTCGGTACACACCGTCTTGGCCGGCAGCCGCGGCTTGCGCCCGATCAGCAGGGCCGCCAGCGTGTCGAGCAGCTGGCCGCGGTCGATCGGGCAGCCCGGCAACTGGTAATCCACCTTGACGTGTGCCGAAGTGGGCGTCGACGTCGCCAGCGTGTCAACGTATTCCGGCTTGGCATAGACGACGGAGGCGAACTCGGCGACATCGGCGAAGTTGCGCAGCGCCTGTACTCCCCCGGCGGTCGCGCACGCCCCGATGGTGACCAGCACCTTCGACTGCTGCCGAATCTCTTGGATGCGTTGCTCATCACGCCGCGTGGTGATCGAGCCCTCGACCAGCGAGACGTCGTAGGGACCGGCGACGGTCGCGCTGGAGGCCTCGGCGAAGTTGGCGATCTGCACCTGGTCGGCGAGAGTGAGCAGCTCGTCCTCGCAATCCAGCAGGGTCAGTTGACATCCGTCGCACGAGGCGAACTTCCACACGGCCAGGGTGGGTCGGGTCATCAGAGCTCCTTCACCCGTAGCAGGGGGCCGGCGACGTCGTAGCCCACCACGGGGCCGTCGCGGCACAGCAGCAGCGGCCCCAGCTGACAGTGCCCGCACATGCCGACCCCGCATTGCATGTTCCGCTCCAGCGAGACTCGGATATTCTTTGCCGCAACGCCTTTCGCGAGCAGGGCCTCCGCGCCGAACCGCAACATCGGCTCGGGCCCGCACAGGAATGCGCTGGTGCGATCGGGCTCGAGGACCAGCCGCCCCAGCGGTTCGGTGACCAGGCCGACGTCGCCGTGCCACCCCGGTGTCTGGGCGTCGACGACCAAATGCAATTCGATCTGCGGGTCGTGCGACCACTGCTCGAGCTGAGCGGCGAAGACGAAGTCGGCCTGCGACCGGGCGCCCACGATCAGCGTCACGTTGCCGTAGCGTGCCCGGTCGGCCAGCGCGCCCAGTATCGCCGGGCGCAACGGGCACAGGCCCACACCCCCGGCGACCATGACCAAATCCCGCCCGACGGCTTCCGCTAGCCCCCACGTCGTGCCGAAGGGGCCACGGACACCGATGATGCTCCCCGGCTGCGCGTCGTGCAGGGCGCGGCTCACCGCGCCGACCGCTCGCACCGTATGCGTGATCGAGCCGTCGGTGACGGTGGGATCGCCGCTGATCGAGATCGCGGCTTCGCCCACGCCGAATGCGTAGAGCATCATGAACTCTCCGGGTTGCGGCGCGCGCAGCACTTCCCCGAGCGGTTCGAGGCACAGCGTTGCCGAGTCGGGGCTTTCGACGACGCGACTGCGCACCCGGTACGGGTTCGGCGCCATCACCGCGGCGCCCGCAGCGTCAGTCATCGTGGGCCATCTTGTTCATTTCCTCGGTGATGTCGATCCCGGTGGGGCACCAGGCAATGCACCGCCCGCAACCGACGCACCCCGACATGTCGAACTGGTCGTGCCAGGTGCCGAGTTTGTGGGTCAGCCAGTGCCGGTAGCGCGAGGAGCCGGACTGGCGGACGCTGCCGCCGCCGTGGATGTAGGTGAAATCGGGCTCGAAGCACGACGCCCAGTTCTGCCAGCGCTCCGCATGCTCGCCGGTCAAATCGCTGACGTCCTCGGTGCTGGTACAGAAGCAGGTCGGGCACACCATGGTGCAGTTGCCACAGGTCAGGCATCGGCTGGCGACCTCGTCCCACTGCGGCGACTCGCGCGAACGAACCAACAGGTCGCGCAGGTCGGTGTCCGGCATCTGGCGACCCATTCGATGCGAGGCCGCCTGCACCGCCGCGTGTGCGGAATCGATCTCCGCATCGTCGGCGGCCCGGTGTGGAACGGCCGCGAGCACGTCGGCGCCCTCCGGGGTCCCCACCTCGACCAGGTAGGTCACGCCGTCGCCGTCGAGTCGCTCGGTCAGGGCCAGGTCGTACCCTGGTCCGGCCGCGGGGCCGGTGCCCATCGAGGCGCAGAAGCACAGCCCGCCCGGCTCTGTGCAATTGACCGCCACCACGAAAATCTGCCGATGTCGGCGGACGAAGGATTTGTCGGGAAACTGGCCACGGCCAAGGACCCGGTCGAGCGTAGCTATCGCGGCCAAGTCGCAGCCGCGCACTCCGAGGAAGGCATACCTCGGGACCTGCTCGTCCGATTCGGTGTCGCTGAAACCGTCGCGGGTGCCGGACCACAGCCGGCGCCGTGGCGGGTGCAAGAACTGCTTCCATGACTGCGGCCCGGACGAGTGCCCGAACGCGGCGTCGTCGTCGCGCCTGCGCACCCGATACTGCCCGGGCGCCACGTCGACGCCCCACCCCCGCGGCAGGTCGGCGGCGGACTCCAGTTGATCCAGCACGATCGCGTTGTCCCGCAACGTCGGACCGATGACGCGGTATCCGCGCTCGATCAGGACCTCGACAAGAAGGTGCAGTCCGGCGGTGTCAAACGATGCGGCACCAGAGTTCTCGCCGTTTCCGCTCATCGACCCATCATCCGTCGGTTCGATTGTGCTGTATAGGGGTTGGCAGCGGTGTCATCGGTTACGGGGCCTCCGCGAGGAACTTGATGTCGCGTTCCCAGAGGGCGTCACGGGCGCGGTCCAGCCGCGACCGGACGACCGCCACAAGTGCCGCCATCGTCATCGTCACCGCCAGCGCTGTCACCACCGCCACGCCGACCGCCTCGCCCACCGCGAGCCAAGTCGGGGTGGGCGGATCCACCGGGTTGCCCTCCCCGTCCACCCACATCTCGATGGTTCCGCCCACCTTGGCGTGCTCGGTGACCACCAGCGGCCCGTTGCGCTCCCCGTTCGGCCCCGGCCACTTCGCCTGCACGACAACGACACCCAGATCCTCCGCCAGGGCATCGACGATCGTCGCCGTCGCGCGGTGCCGCTCGTGCGCCTCCTGGGTGTAGACCCGATCCCGCGCGCCGTAGGTCACCGCGCCGAACACACCGGCGACCGGGACGGCGATCAGGGACGCGACAAGCGCGACCAGCAAGACCAGTGATTCGATGCGGTCGGCGCGGCGCAGCAACGGGTTACGGCCGAAAACGCGGGCGAAACGCCAGCGGCTTGGGTCGAAGGTGAACGTCTCCATGATGTCCTCTGCGCCGCAACCGTTTCGGTGGATTCGCCGGTTCAGAGGGCGACCTGGTGCTGGTGATCGTTCATCCACTCGACGAAGTCGGAGAGCTCGCGCCGCGGGGTCGCCGGCAACGGGTCCGCGTTGATGGGCGCCCAACCCACCCGGAGCAGCATCTGGGGATGATTGCTGTCCCCGAAGATGTCGGACTGGACCGCCGCGCGCGTTCCGGCCGTCTCCAGCGGTTCGGTGACCGGGCAACTGGCCAGCCCCAGTGACGTCGCGGTGAGCAGCACGACGCTGGTCGCCTCACCGGCGCGTAGCTGGGCCAAGCGGTCGTCGTTGCGGGTGCCCAGCGCGAGGACGACGGCGTTGTCGTCCTCCGACGACGAGTCCGGCGGCATGGGCAGCACCGGGCCGGCGAAGACCCGGCCCGGAATCTTGGCCGCGATATCCGGTGCCGGAGTGTTGCGGGCGGGAACACCGGCCACGGACGCGTAGCGGCCACTCCACTCGGTGAGCTCGGCGAGATAGTCCTGGTTCATGTGGTCCCGGACGGATTGAGCGACGATTTTCCGCAGATTGTCGAGGTCTTCGACCTGGCACAGCGTTACCCCGCTTCGAGCCGCCCGCGCCGCCATCAGGGCGACATCGCACCGGCACCGGCCAGGAGCTGTAATAGCGCCGGTCGGTTCGCCGCCGCGGTATCGCCGCGGCCAGTGCGATGTCGACCGAATCGGCGCGGTGTCGCGAAAGCTCGATTGCCGCAAGGTGGCTGGGGTCGGCCGGATTCGGCAGCCGGGTCACCTTGGAGAGCCAGCCGACCGCCGCGAGCGCGACGACGCAGTGGTGCAGGGCCGCACCGCAACTCAACATGAGGTCGCGGCCGTCCGGGTCGGTGTTGGGCAGTTGCCGGCTGTCGTCGGAGTAGAGGTGCAGGCTTGTCGCGTCCACCCGCCACCGCCAGGGCTGGCTGTTGTGCACCGAGGGTGCGCGAGATGCCAGACTCAAGACCGTCCGGACCGTGCCGGCATCCGGAAATCGAGTGTTCATGGCGGTCGTTCCCTTCGGTATTGCTACGTCTTGTCTACGATTGCGGATTGCTGCCGCCCCGGCGAGAGCCTGACGGCTCTAGCCCGAGGGACTTTGGGCCAATCCGCACGGCTACGCGGCCGCCGCGATGGCCACATCGATGGATAGCTGATCGCCGATGGCGTAGGCGACCGACCAGTCGCCGTCGCATGCCGCCCGCGCCAGCTCGTCCACCAGGGGGCTGTGGGCGCCCAGGTCCGCCAGCCATGCCGCCACGATGGGGGCGATCTCATTGCCGGGCACCCGGACCGTGCGCCCGCCGTGCAAACGATCGGTGACGCGGTACATCGTTGCGGTCGGCACGGCTCGCAGGTGGTGCCGTCGTGTTGCAAACCTCATCACGGCCTCCTCGATCGAGCTTGGAATCGATTCGACCACTCCTGTGATGCGGCCCACAGGGCCAAACGCAACCGGGCGGCAGGTGCTTCAGTCGTGCTTTCGAGGATGCGGAGGTCCCGCCGCGGAAGGGCCCTTGGTCACCTGGCTCCGTGACGCGACCGCGCCCGCGACCGAGGCGGCCGCAATCGTCAGTAGGGCACCGAACATCAACGCCGACGCTTCGCCCGCGACGAGCAGGTGTTCCTGGGTGCCGATGGCGGCCGCGGCCACCGGCACGCCGAGCTGCCCGGCCGAGAGCACCGCCAGGGTGAGCGGTTGGCCGAGCAGCCTGCCGGCGCTGTGTGCCAGCACGGCCCCTAGCCCCAGTCCCACGCCGAGCAGGATGAGTTTCGGGTGCGCACCGAGCTCGCGCACCTGCAGCGAAGCGCCCAGCCAGACGAAGAACAGCGGACTGAAAAACCCCTCGGTGATTCCGAACAGCTGCCGCGCCAACCGTCGCGGTTCGCCGACCATGGCGACCACCAGGCCCACCGCGAAGCCCGCCAGCATGACGGACACGTGCGTGCTCACGGCGAGCGCGGCCAGGGCGAACAGCACGATGAGGTTGGTCCGCAATTCCAGTGCGAACCGCCGATTCTCGGAGTAGACGTGCATCCGGCGGCGCCAGCCCTTGGCGTCGGAGGCCCGCAGCAGCACGTAAAACACCCCCGCGCACCCGGCCACGGCCAGCGCGCCGAGCGCGGCGGTGGGCGCATGTCGGAGGTCAATCACCAACGGCAGCAAGACAATACAGGCGGCATCCGCAATAGCGATCTGCGCCGTGACGGCAATCACCTGCGGCCCTTGCAAGCGCAGGGAATCGATCACCGGCAGCGCCAGCGCCGCCGACGACGAGGCCATCAGCACGGCGTACATCGCGGCGTGGCCGGTGCCGAAGGCGGCCGCCAGCCCAGCCGCGAGCGCCACCGCGGCGGCGCCACCCAGCGCCGCCCGCCCCAGCGCCTGCGGTAGCGATGCGCGCAGTGCCGTGGCGCCGACCGGGACATGGGTGCCCACGACGAACATGACCAACGCGAAGCCGACGTTGGCGAGAAGCTGAAACGTCGGGTTGGTGACATCGACGACGCCCAAACCGGTCCGGCCGACGACGAGACCGGCGACCAGCTCGCCGATGATCACCGGTATCCGAAGGCGCGGCAGTGCCGCCAGCAGCGGACCGGCCAATCCGATCGCGGTCAGCAGCGCCAGGGTGTGAAAGCCAAACCCCGGCACGTCAGCGGTCCCTGCGCGCCTGCACGAACACATTCTGCATTCTTCGCGGCGCAGTCCTAGGGATTGATCGTGTTATCCCCGACCTGGCGACCCCAGACGTACTCGATCGCGTACGGCGATCCGGTGTCGAGGTGGTTGTAGGGCGCGATGCTGTTGCCGCTGTCCATCACCAATTCGGGTGCGGGCCAAAGGTGACGGGTGATGGGCTGCCAGCAACCCGGGGCGCCCCCCGGTCCGCCGCGCGCGTTCACCCGCGGCAGGTTCTCCGGGTAGGTGTACGGATTCGGCGCGCCGCCGACGACCCCGGCCAGCCCGCCGACCAGGCTGGCGATCGTGGCCACCGCCGACACCGGGTTGGCCAGCAGCCCAAGCCCGGACAGCGCCTCGGTGTTCATGTTCAACGAGTAGCCGTTGAAACCGCCCTCGGCCGCACCCGTGGCGGCCAGCGCATCGTTTTCGTTGCGCAGCAGGCAATAGATCTCGGGGCTGTAGGTGTCCAACAGCTGCGCCGTCGGCACCAAGTCTTGGGCGCCCCGCGCCAGGTACGGGCCGCCCCTGTTGAAGATGTCGGCGCCGGTGTTGCCGAACCCGGCCGCCGACAGCAGCGCCTGGTCCAGGTCCTTCTGCTGCGCGTTGACGGTGCGGGAGGTGATCACCGCGTTGTTC
>NZ_LZKH01000234.1:0-504 GCF_001672745.1 Mycobacterium sp. E1386 | reverse complement strand
CCGGCGCCGCCGCGGGCTACTCCCACAAATACGGCTTCCGCTACAGCGTCCTAACCCGCCCACCCTCAGCCGGATAGCAGCGGATATGAACACAACCCACTTGTTTTATCCGCGTCGGGATTTTATGGAGAGCCGATTGCGGCTGAGTCCGGTTGCGACGACGGCGCGGCCCCCCGTTGCTGGCCCGGTGTCGCGCGAGGGCGACGACCGCGAGACTGTTTTCCCACCTCATGACGGACATACGGCCGGACGCCAAACGCCTGGCCAACTCCGGCCAACCGGGGCGCGGCAGCCGCGGGCGATGCGCCCGCGCCCGGCCGGCCCTGACATCAGCCGGTCGGCGGGACCGGGGGCGGGCCAGATGCGCTCTATCGTCTTTCACTACTCGAGGTCATTCATGCAGCTGCGACGCGGTAAGGGGTAATTCGTGTTTGATTTTGGGGCGCTTCCGCCGGAGGTTAATTCGGCGCGGATTTATGCCGGTCCGGGGTCGGGGTCGTTGAT
>NZ_LZKH01000233.1:0-13554 GCF_001672745.1 Mycobacterium sp. E1386 | reverse complement strand
GTGAGATGGCGACCCTGGCACGCGCCTGCCCCGCCTGAGCGCCCGGGAGACAGATAACGGCGCGATGGCGGTGAGTGCCGCTGCCCCGAAGGCGCCCTATCGGCCCGTGCCCAGCGTCGACGTGTAGTAGGTGACGCCGTTCATCGTCTGTCGGTCATCGTCGGCGCGTGCTATCGCCCCCAACCCGTGACCGGCGAGCAGCTCGGCCATCGGCGTTGCGACCGATGTCCAGCCGCGCGGGTCAAGGTACGCGCAGACGTCGCGGCGCTCGCCTTCGAACTCGATTACGTCGAAGTCGAGCTCGAAGCCGTGCTCGCGCCACTTGGCCGTCGCTTCGCGCATGCGCTCGCGCGCTGCATCGGGGTCCATGTCGCCGGTATTCGGCACGGCCTCGCTTGCGAGGCGGCTACCTGGCGCGCTGAGTGCGGTGATGGCATCGAGCAGCCGATCCTGAGCCTCGGGTGCCAAATAGCCGAAGAGACCTTCGGCGATCCACGCCGTGGCCTTACTGGTATCGAAGCCCGCCGCCTTCAATGCTGTCGACCAGTCCTCGCGCAGGTCGGTCGCGACCGTACGCACAGCGACCGCCGGTTCGGCGCCGAGTCCGGCCAGCGTCGTGGATTTGAACTCGATGACGGCCGGCTGATCGATCTCGAACACCGCCATCCCATTCGGCCAATCCAGTCGATAGGCGCGAGCATCCAAGCCCGAGGCGAGGATGACGGCTTGGCGGATGCCCGCCGCGGCGGCATCGGCACAGAATTCGTCGAAGTATCGCGTGCGGGCCGCAATCGATGCAGGCATCTGCGCCAGACCCCATGGGCTGCCCTCGGTGTCGAGATCCGCGGCGACCAGCTCACCGGTAGCCCAGCGGGTCAGAAAATTCACACCGACCGCGCGCACCAACGGCTCGGCGAAGACATCGTTGATGACCCCATCCCTGGTGGCGATGGCCCTTGCCGCCGCTGCCATCGTGGCCGTGGTTCCTACACCGGTGGCCGGACCCCAGGCGTCGTCGTTGGGTTGTCTCATCGCAAACCTCCGAAAGTCCCTGAATACTCGCCCCTCCGTAGCCCCTGCGGATTCGGCATTGGGCGTGCTGGTCAGGCGCCAAAGTGCGCCCGCTACACCGCAATCCCCTCGATGATGCTCAGCGGCGATACGGTATCAACGATGCGATTCAACCGGAAACCGGCTTGGTCGAACAACCGGTCGTACTCGTTCGCGGTGCGTTCGCGCGCACCGGCGACGATGAGCATTTCGATGTCAACCCACTTGCCGTGGAAGTCGCGGTCATGGTCGGGGATGACGAACTCGCAAAGCAGCAGGCGCGCTCCGGTGCGGGCCGCGGCGCGGACGTTCTTCAGGATGCGCACCGCATCTTCCTCGGGCCAGTCGTGGATGACGTTCTTGAGCACATACGCGTCGCCGCCCTCCGGCGCGGAGTCGAAGAACGAGCCCTCTTCGATCCGGACCCGGCCATCGACACCGTACTTACAAAACAATTCGGCGGCGCTGGCCACGACCTCCGGAAGGTCGAACAGCACGCCGCGCGAATTCGGAGCCGTCTCGAGGATTGCCGCCAAGAGCCGACCGTGTCCACCACCGACATCGACGATCGTGCCGAACGCACCGAAATCGTAGGCTGCCGTCAGGGGCACGTTCGCAAACTCGGACACATTGGTCATAGCGGAGTTGAAGATTTCACCCAACTCCGGTTCGTCGGCGAGGTACTCGAACGCTGGCTTGCCGCGAAGCTTTGGGAGCGCCGGGTTTCCGGTGCGAATCGCGTCGGTCAGGTGGCTCCAGTGCTCGCGATGCTGAGGTGAGCCGACCCACCGCGCCATCCCGGCCATTGAGACCGGCGCGTCGGTGCGCAGCGTGTCCGCTAGTGGCGTGAGTGCGTAACGCCCGTCGCTGCCCTTGCGGAAAATCCCTATACCGATCAACGCGCGCATGAGTCGCCTCAGCGCGTCGGCGTCGGCACCGACCCGGTCGGCCAGTTGCTCGCCCGACAAGGGGCCGTCCGCCAAGGCATCCGCTACCCCAAGGTCCGCCGCGGACGTGATCGCCTGGGCCACCCACGCGTTCAGAATCAATTCCATCATCACTGCGGCAGGTGGTGCGGAGCGCTGGCGCAGGCGCGACAAGTGGTGGCGGGCACGTTCAACGGCTCGCGCGACCCTGACCGGCGGAACCTTCGACGTCAAGTGACTCCCCTTCTCCATCCGTGGCTCCGGCTCTCCGGCAGGAACGACAAAGCCTGCCACATCAGCGCACACACTAATGCGCCCAACGCTCGCTGAGCGCTCCTGCTGTGCGACCGATCAATCTGTCCGCATAGGAAGTATGCCTGCAGAGCCGAACTATTTCAATAATGGTTGAAATAAATCGCCGCTCCGTCTAACGTTTTGACGAGGGGCCGGATGAATGGAGTCGCCATGTCACGTCTAGTCACGAAGCTCGTCGTCGCGTTGATGCTCGCCTTTACCGCCGCTTCAGCGACCGGATGCCTACCCACCACCACCACCACCACCGTGGGTCCGCCCCTCGGGGTCGCGGCAGGTTAAAGGTCTTGCGCCGCAACAAGTTCAACGATCGGGGCGGATGGCGCGGGCACGCATCCCGCTCCCCTAATGCGCGAGCAGGAGCGCACTTGTGATCAGCATGACGGCGGCGGTGGCGCCGTGGACTCCCCACGCTATCGACTTCGAGCCGCCGTTGCGGAGCACGATGGTCGCGTCGGCGAGCGGAATGATGGTGGCGGCCAACATCACCCAGCCGACCAGTTGTGTCGCGCCGGCGATCATCAGGATGATGACGAAGAGCCCACTGGCGATGTCGCGCACGCCCTTGACGCTCAGGTACGCGCCCACACCCGGCCGGTCCACCTCCGGGAGCACCCCGTAGCCGGCGGCGGCGAGGCGCGGCGCGACGAGGAAACGTGCGCCGATGAAGATGATGCCCGCGGCTAGGAGTCCGGCGAGCGTGTAGCCGGTGGTGGTTGTCATGGTCATGTCGCGCGCTCCTGAAGTCGTCAGTGAATCGGTGAAAACGGCGTCGGGTCAAGCAGCATTGTTTGAACGTCGACGATGTCGCCGACGTCGAACCCCGTCATGTCGGCGGCGAACTCGGGGCTGGCCGGGACGTCACATCATCAGCACCACGCATAGCGCGGCCACTGCAACGCCCTGAAGGGTCGCGCGGGCGCCGATGATCGAGTCCCACTTCTCTTGCAGCGCACGCCCATCCGGTAGTCGCCGACTAGCATCCGCGGCCGCTGTCAATCGCCGATTAATTGGTGCGCTCACCCTGGTATACAGCGCGAGCCAGACCAACAGCACGACCAGCGCGACGCCGGCCGCGATCGCCTGCGCCCAATTCACGGCCACGGTGGCCAGCACCGCGCTCGTCGCGGTCGCGACGACCCCGAGCACCCCGGGCACAGGCATGCGCCGGTCTCCAAATTGGTGCACCCTTCCCGTGACCACGACCAAGGCATCGTCGTCGACCAACGCCAATGCCGGTCGCAGCACGATTGCGCAGAACACGTCGGTTCCGTAGACCACCGCGGTCCCCAGCACCGCGATCAGTGCAGCGGCGCGGGTCATGACGTCCAGAACCATGCCCTAACTCCCCTCATGCCGTGACTGCTAGCAACGCTAACCCCGGGAACTTGGCGGTGTCAATAGCGTTGCTAGCAGTTCTATCGGCGCTATCACACGTCAATGGACGCCGAGCGGTTGGCGCTGCTGGGCGTCATCGGCACCCGGCCTTGCTCAGCGGCCGTCGCGATCGTCATGGCGGCCATCGACGCGAACGTCGCCACAACGAGAAGGTCTCCCCTCGTCGTCTATTCGAATCGGGCCCGCGGCGCGGTCATGACCACCGCGGCAGCGACGGTCTGCGATGAATTCCGGACGTTTCGGCAGTCAGACCTTTCGGACAAAAGACTTCAAAGCAAAGGTGGATCCCATGTCGCCCAAAGCCACGGCCCTGCCTCCGGTCGTCGATCAACAAACGTGGCGCGCCGCGCTCGACGAACTGCGCAAAAGGGAGAAGGCCGCTACTCGAGAATTGGATGCGGTCGCCGCCCAGCGCCGGCGTCTGCCGATGGTCGAGTTGGCCGACTACACGTTGATCGGGGCTGAGGGCCCGATCCGCCTTGCCGACGTGTTCGCCGGCCGTTCCCAGCTCATCGTGTACCACCACATGTGGTCGGACGGCGCGGAGTGGCAATGCGCCGGATGCACGGGCTTCACGTCGCAGTTCACCCGACTGGAGTTCCTCGACAACTACGACGCCCGTTTCGTCATCGTCACCAACGGACCGATCGACGAAGCACTCGCCTACAAGCGAAAGGTCGGCAACCGCATGGAGTGGTACTCGTCGTCGCAGAGCCCCTTCGCCGCCGACATGGATGCTCCGCCCGGCGGCGGTTTTGGCGTCAACGTGTTCCTGCGCGACGGTGACGCGGTGTACAGGACTTGGCACACCAATGGGCGGGGCACCGAGCAGCTCAGTCACTCTTTTGGTCTGATCGACATCCTGCCCTGGGGCCGGCAGGAGGAATGGCTCGATTCGCCCGAAGGCTGGCCCTCTCGCCCCACCTACTCGGGTTGGCTTGACTCCCCCGGTATCGCAGCCGCCTACGGGCCCGCCAGTGAGGACAACGAATGAGCCCAACCGCCGAACGTTACGTCGTCACCCGCACCATCGCCGCGACGCCGGCCGAGATTTTCGCGGTCCTCGCTGACCCGTCCCGGCACCAGAACACCGAGCCCACTGACTGGGTCCGTGATGCGGTGGACACCGCGCCCATCACCCGCGCGGGACAGCTGTTCGCGATGAACATGTACCTCACCCTGGCCGGCGGCGACTATGTCACCCACAACCTGGTCAATGTGTTCGACCCGGACCGTGCCATCGGCTGGATGCCGGGCGTACTCGACGACGCGGGCAACCACAATCCCGGTGGTTGGTTTTGGCGCTATGACCTCGCACCCAACGGGAACCAGACCGACGTGACGCTCACCTATGACTGGAGCGGCACACCGCAGGAGTTCCGCGACCGGGTCGGCGATATGCCGATCTTCGGTGAGGACTACCTAGCCGCGTCGCTGGCCACCCTGGAGCGATCGGTCGCGAACTAAGCCACCGTTTGAAAGACGGCGTCTATTGCGCCGCGAGCGTGGAGACACCGGAGACCCGCGGGATCTCGGAAGCGGGCAACGGGCGACAGAAGAAGTTCCCCTGTACGGCGTCGCAACCGTAGTCCTTGAGTCGTTGGGCCGTGGCGAGATCCTCGACGCCTTCCGCGACGGTCACGATGCCGAACGCAGATGCCAACTCGATGACCGAGTGCGTAATGATTGCGGCTCGGTCGTCGTGCAGGATCGGCGCGATGAATTCGCGCCCGAGTTTTACTTCATCGACCGGTAGCTCGCGCAGATAGGTCAGAGTGGCGTAGCCGCTGCCGAAGTCGTCGATCGCCACCCGGATGCCGTTCTCCCGGAGGCGATCTAGCACCGTGCGGGCCTTGGCCAGGTCGGCCACCACCAAATCCTCGGTGATCTCAATCGTGAGAGAACCGGGAGACATTGCGTATGTGTGAAGCACGGACATGATGCGGTCGGGCAGCGCGTCCTTGTCGAGCGAGGGCGCCGCCAAGTTGATTGCGACCGGGATCGCTGCGCCTGCCGCGTGCCAAGCGGCAGCGTCGGCGACGGCGCGCGACAACACCAGATCCGTGAGAGCATGCATCAGTCCGTGCTCGCGAACCAGGGGCAAAAACTGGGCGGGCTTCAGCACGCCAAAGCGCGGGTGCTGCCACCGGACGAGCGCCTCCACTCCGCGCACCGAACCGGTCATCAAGCCGAATTTCGGCTGGTATAGCAGCGTCAGCGAGTCGTTCTCAATGGCGCGTCGCAGTTCGCCGAGCAGCTGCAGTCGCGCGATGGCACTGTCGTAGGCCGGCGCCCCGCCAAGTTGATCGTCCATCTCGGGTGTGAACGTCCGAACATTGGCCGAGTTCGCCTGCCGGGCGACTGATCGTGCCGCATCGGCCTGTCTGAGGAGATCACCCGGCGTGGGCGTGGTGATGAGCCCTGAATTAGCCGATGCCACACCGATACTCACGCGCGCGTCCAGGCGGTGATCCTCAATCTCGATGGGTTCGTAAAAAGACCGTGCTAGCACATCGGCAACGTGTGCTGCCGCGTCGGGACGGTCTTCGACCAGAATCGCGAATTCGTCCCCGCCCATCCGGGCAACGGTATGGCCATCGCTGACGTTGGCCTGGATCCGCTTGCCGACCGCGCGCAATAGTTCGTCGCCCACGTCATAACCGAGCGTGTCGTTCACCAGCCGGAAATCATCCACACCCAGCGTGAGCACGCTGACCGGCACGCTGTGCTGAACGTGTAGGCGCAAAGCGTGGGCTAGCCGATCATCGAATAGTCGCTGATTTGCCAACCCCGTCAACGGGTCTCGTAGGGCGGCGTCAGACACCGCGGCAACCAGACGTTGCTTGCGTTCCAACAGCAGGATGTGGCGGGCCAGGGTGGTGACGAAAAGCACCACGCAAACCAAGAAGATGAACGCCTCGCTGCGGTATGCGGGCCAAAAGTGCACGGTGCCAACGACGATGGCCAGCAACACGGGCAGGTAAGGCAGCCACAACGACGCCCTCGAAGAGGGCTGCGAAAAACCAAGGTCGGGTTCCTGGCTGGGCTGAGAAGTGATGCCGGACAGCGCGACGAAGTACATTCCGCCTGCCCATCCAAGGACCACGAGGTCATTCGGTGCCTGGTCGGCGTAATCCTTTGCGACGTGGATCACCCCGGCCACTGCGATGGTGCCCCATCCCAGCATCATCAGCGTGGGTGAAAGCTTGCGGTCCGCCTCGGCCTTCCTCACCACGACGAAGGTCGTGGCGACAAGGCCCACATACACGCCCGCCGCGGTGGCCAGCAGGATCTCTGGGACGCTGACCGTCTGTGGTGAGTGCGCGGCGCGACCCAACGTCAGGATGACGAGAACGATCAATAGCGACGCCGTGACGAGGATGCCGTCGAGCAGGAGGCCGATCCCAAATCGCGCGTCATCCCGGCTGGGAATCGCGACCGCGGTCCCCAGCGCGCACAGCGGCAAGATGAGGTAGCCGAAGTTGGCCGCGGAGAGGCCCGCGACCGGAAGACTGCCACCGACGGCGACGTAGCACCACGCTGCTTGGCCGGCGGTCCAGCCGAGCAGCCCAATAGAAAGAACGGTCCACGCAAGGCGTTGGCGGCTTCGAGAACCGCGCGCGGCATTGGCGGAACATGCGAGTGCAAAGACTCCCGCGACGACGGAGCCTGCCGGGGCGACTAGCCCGTGGCCCGGGGCACCGTTCGAGATGAACAGCATCGTCGCGAAAGCGAGGAGCCCGATAGTTGCCAACACGACCACCACAATGCGGCTTCGTGTCAGAGACAACATTCTCCTCAATCTGCCGGGGGCGGTTCGCAAGCAGGATAAGACACACCGCAAAAGTAGTTGTGCAAATTTGCTTACCTGTTTCTCGGCCATAACGGCCCTGAACGGGAGCAGGACACCGCACCAGGTCCAATAGCCATGGAAGCCTCACTCTGAGAGGGTGGGTTATGAATGAGACCCGAAACCGCGTACTACTCCCCACTTTCGCCGCATTGCGGTTTGTAACAGGCGTGAGCGCATGGCTTGCTCCGAAAAAGACAGCGGCTCTGATCGGGCTGGGTGCTGACCGTCAACAGCCGCTGACCACTCAACTGTTCGGTTCCCGCGAACTAACGCTGGCGATCGCCATCATGGATACCGCCTCGCCTCGGCTGCGCACGCGCGCTCTGCAACTGGGTCTTTTAGTCGACACCTTGGACGTCGTCGCAGCGGTCAACGGCATGCGGCGCCAGACGTTGTCGCCGGCCGGCGCGATCGCCTGCGGGGGTGGCGCGGCGCTCTTTGCCGGTCTCGGCGTGGCTGCGCTGACCGGCTAAGGACCGCGGGAGCGATAGTGAATGCGAACGCGGACCCGCCCTCGGGGTCTTCGCTATTGTTCATATCCGCGCCGCTTTGCGGCGGCACACTTTTGCGGCCGTGCGAACGCCAAGAAGAATGGACGGGAATCAAATGCCCTCACCTCGTTGGCTGGCCACACTCGCCATCCCCGTGATGGCCGGCGCTGCCCTGGTCAGCAGTGCTGCGCTTGCAGCCGCCACCCCACAGGACGACGCCTACCTCGCACAACTGCGCGCCGTCGGCCTCAGTTGGCCGCCCCAGACCGAAGAGGCGCTCATCGGCGAGGCGCACCTCATCTGCTACGACCTCACCTGGGGTTGGACGCCACAAGAAATTGCCGACGACGTTCACGCCCACTTGAACGCGAGGGGCGTGACGTTGTTGGACGTCGGCACCATGGTCGACGCGGCGCATTCGATCTATTGCCCCGGCAACGTGTGCGACGCCCCCAGCCTCTGCACTTGATCAGCAGGCGCAGGGCTACCGCCGACGGACAACTGAACTGGCTGTAGCGTGACGGCCGTGAAGTCCTCCCTGGTGCATTCGTCCGTCGCGGCCTGCGTCGCGGCAACCGTCCTGACCCTCGTCGGATCCGGCACGGCAACCGCGGCCGGCTCGTGCCCGACAGCGCCCGCACCGAATGGCGGAACGCCCGACTGGACGCTGGCGGGAAGCACCGGCAGCGTAGCGATCACTGGATCCACGGATACGACGGCACCGCGCGTGGACGTGACGGCACCGTTCAGCGTGACTCAGACCCAGGTCCACACGCTGCACGCGGGAGACGGCCCCGTGGTCCCGGCCGCGGCCAGGGTCTCCGTCTGCTACATGGGGGTCAACGGACGTGATGGGTCGGTGTTCGACAACAGCTACGAACGGGGCGCCCCGGTTGACTTCCCGCTCAACGGCGTCGTGCCCGGGTTCCAGAAGGCCATCGCGGGCCAAAAGGTCGGATCCACGGTTGGTGTCGCGATGACTTCCGCGGATGGATACCCCAACGGCCAACCCAGCGCTGGAATCCGGCCGGGCGACTCGCTGGTGTTCGCGATCAAGATCCTCGGCGCATCCAGCTAGCTCGGCGCGCCAAATCCCTGTCGCTCAACTGGTCAGCGGCGCGAACATGAGCGCGGCCCTATGCCGAGTTGCTCAGCGACGTGGGTGGTATCCCAATGCTCGCGCCAGTAAGTGATCGGCTCTGCGCTCCCCTGGTTGCGTCTGTGTCAATTACTCGAGCCTAAGCGTTGCGGTCCCGCGCGGCCGCGCCGTCCGCCGCGATCACCGCTGTAATCTGAGCTGGCCATGAGCCAGCTCGTCCACTCGACACGCCGGCCCTTGTCGGTCGCGATGAAGGACGGATCAGCGGCCGAGCACATCGCCGCCGAGCAGAGCACATTCATCTCCGAATTGCTCGCTGGCCGCGTTACGGTTCGGGGCTACTCGGAATACCTGCTTCGATTACGCGTGGTGTACGCCGCCCTGGAGGACGTAATGCGGGCGCGCCGCTGCGACCCCATGGTTGCCGCCGTCTACGACCCGGCGTTGGAGCGGCTGACCGCCATCGACGCCGATCTGCGGCACTGGCGGCCCGAGGGCACGCGCGAAATCGACTCCCCCGCGGCGAAGGCTTACAGCGCGCGCATCCGCAGCCTGACCTGGGGTGGCTTCTTGGTGGCTCACCACTACACGCGATACCTGGGAGACCTTTCGGGGGGCCGGGTCGTTCGCGGGGCTCTCGACCGCACGTTTGGTCTGCGCGGCGTTGGGCTCGCGTTCTACGAATTCCCGATGCGGTCCAAGCCGTATAAAGACTCCTATCGGGCCCGCCTCGACGCGCTAAGCCCGAGCGCGGGCGACATCGATCGCGTCGTCGACGAGGTCAAATTCGCATTCGTCTTGAATCACGCCTTGCTCGACGAGCTCGCCGACCACGTCCCGGCTTAAGGGCGTTGACGCTCCATCGCACGCGCAGCGGGCTTACATCGGCCCGGGCAACTCGCCGAGGGCGGAGAGTTCGGCGTGGACGGAGGTGATAGCCGCGCGGTACTGCTCCTCGGTCAGCGTTTTGGCGTAGTAGCGGTTCGTCCGCAGCTGGTATTGCAGATCCCGCAATTGCCGGATGCGGTTCAGCCTGGCGATGTCGCCTTGCGAGAATTTCAATTGCTCAGCCGTGATCTGGCCGGCCATGACTTGTTCGATCGGCGAGAGCCGATAACCGCAGCCGGCGAGGTATTCGAAGTATGGCTTGAGATATGGGCGTCCGCCGGCTTGCCAGCTGCCGTAGGCCGTATGCCATTCGAAAGCCGCTAGCACCATCGCCAGGGTCACCATCGCCGGGCGGGCGTCGATATCGATTGCCGCGCTGAGGTTTTCGTATTGAGCTTCGTCGGTTCCCAGCAGCAGTTGCGCGGCCACATCCATGCTGGCCGGGCAGTGTAGGTCGGCCAAGTAGTGGAAATTGCGTGCAATGAAAATGTCGGTCCCGGGGGGCGGCGTGCTTCCCGCGATGATGTTGGCGCGAATCCAGTCGCGGCGCATCGCAGCGACTTCGGCGGCGCGACGATCGAGTTCGCGCGTCAAGACCCAGTCCGTGTTGGCTTGCGCCTCGGCCTCGGATTGCAGCTTGGTCGGCTGGGCGCCCGTATAAGTGGCGGCGGCCGTCACCTCGCTCAGTGCGAGCGGCCGTCCCATGTCCCAGGTCAGGTACCGGGCGTACACATCAAGGTCGGGCACCTTTGCCCACCGGGCAAGATCGCCCAATGTTGTGTTACCGGCCGTCAATCGGCAGATCTGATCCTCTTGCCTGAGGTCATCGCGCGTGTAGATGATGCCGAGGTCGCGTCGGCGCACCCGGTCACCGGTATTGACGTCGACCATCCACCCGGCCGGTCCGGCAACCCCCGGCACGTAGCGGGAGACTGCGACGAGCAAATCGTCGACGGTGGCCGAGTCGGGGAAGACCCAGAAGACGCGATGGGACTCGACGTCGTCGCCCATCGCCACGCTGGCGCGATCTAACGTGACTTTTACCGTGTCGGCCATGCTGGGGATTATGTCTCGACGTCAGGCGCGCACGCCATTCACTAGAAGTTGAGCCCCGAGAACATGATTCGGCCGGGATCGTACTTCTGACGCACGGCGGCCAGCCGGGACAGGTTCGAGCTGAAATACCGGGAGGCCGGTTGGTTCGCCTCGATGTAGTTCACGTAGCCGCCGACCGAATTCGGCTGCACCGCCTGGTGTGCGGTGTTGAGCCAGTTGGTCGCCGCCGCCGCGTCGCCGGTTTCGACGTACCACTGCACGAGCGCGTACTGGCGGCGCCACGGGAAGGCGGTCGCCCCCGGGGCCACATCGGCGAGGGCGCCGTCCAGCGCATGCATGATCGCCAACATGCGGCCCGCCCCACGCGGAAAGGCGTCGACCGCCTTGGCGATGCCCTGGGCGGTGGCCGCGTTGACGACGGGCAGCACGTCAGATCCCCCGACATATCCGAGCGGTGACGGGTTGAGGTTCCCGACGGCCAGGTACCGGACCAGGTCCAGGTAGTTGAAGGTGTGGTTGTCGGTCCCCGTCGGTTGCACCCCAACGGCTTTCGTGATCGCCGCCCCTACGCTGGCCCCCGATCCGACCGGGCACGTCGCCATGATGCGGCAATGCGTCCCCATTCCGTCGACGGTGGCGTCCGCCAGTGCCCAGCTGTTCCGGTCGGCGGTGCGCAGCCAGTTCTGCCACCCGACCAGTACTTGCGCCAACGCCTCGGGCGGGAAGTTGAGGTTCACCACGTCGAGATCCGTCGTGGGAAAGGTGGCGAAGGTCAGCGAGGTGGTCACACCGAAGTTGCCGCCGCCCCCACCGCGCAACGCCCAGAACAGGTCGGGATTACTGGCGTTCGACGCGGTCACGGCCTGACCACCGGGCAGCACCACCGACGCCGACAGCAGTTGGTCGCACAGCAGCCCCGCGTGTCGGGAATTGGCGCCCAGTCCCCCGCCCAGCGCGTGCCCGGACGCCCCGACCGACGGGCAGGTACCCGTCGGGATGCCGCGCCCGGCGCCCGCCAACGTCTGGTGCATCGCATACAAGCTGGTCGCGGGGGTCACCGTGACGTTCCCCGTGCCCGCGTCGTAGTTGATCTCGCCGGGCAGCTGACGCAGGTCGAGCACCATGACGCCGTTTGCCGTGGAGGCACCGATGTACGAATGCCCGCCGCTGCGCGGCGCCACCTTCAGATTGTGGGCGGCGGCGAACGCCATGGCCTTCTGCACGTCGGCCGGCGACGTCGGGGTCACGATCGCCGCAGGCGTCGAGCCGTTGTAGTTGGTGTTGAACACCTGCTTGGCCGACCCGAAAGCGCCATTGTCCGGCAGCAGCACCTGTCCACCGATGGCGGTGGACAGACCCTCCCAACCGGTGGGATTGGGGGCCGCGGTGGCCCGGGCGGAACCGAAAACGGCACCGGTGGCCAACGCTCCGACGGTACCCCGCAGGAACGCCTGGCGTGAGATTTCACGCGCCACCGTCGGGCTCCCGCGTCTGCCTCATGTCCGGCATTGTCGAACGCGTGATAACGAAAACCTCGGTGCCCCATGCCGTGTGACCGGATCGAAACCCATACGAGCCGCCCCGGTGATGTACCCGCCGAGGGCGGCGGGCGCCGCCTCGAACAGACATGCCGCTCTGCGACTCGTATTGTCTGCAGCATGATCGCCGCTTTGATGTTCACGCCCGGACAGTTCACTCGGTAGCGGGTTTCAGGCGCGTGGGTGCTCTCGTGCTGGCGCTTGCGGGCCTGGCGTTTCTCGATTCGTTGAACGTCCTCAATCTGGGCGTCGTCTCGGCCGTCATTTTCGACAGCCGGTTGAATCGCCGGTCGCCGATTCCGGGTGCGCTGAGCTTCATCGCGGGCGTCTTCGCCGTGACAACCACATTCGGGCTGTGCACGGTGCTGGGCCTCAGCTTCTTGACCCATGTCGTGGATTTCCACGTGACACCGGCCATCCGTTTTCGCGGCGAGTTGGTACTCGGTCTCGTGCTGACCGGCCTGGCGTACTTCCCGCTGACCGCCCAATCATCGGCTCCCGGATGGGCTTTGGCGGCGATGCGCGAGCGGCCATGGCTGCTCGGGTTTCTCGGCTTGGCGGTCGGAAGCGGACAGGCGCCAACCGCGATCCCCTATCTCACGGGACTGGCCATGCTCGCCGCCCTGCACCCGAGGCCACCGCTCTGGCCCTTGGCGATCATCGCCTACTGGGCGATCGCGCTTTCCCCACCGCTGATGATCCTTGCCCTTTCGATGAGACGGACCATGCGCGCCAAGCGCATTCAGCGCAGGCTCGTGCGCGCCCTGACCCGTTACGGCCCGATATCGGTGCGGCTGTTGTTCCTGGTCTTCGGCATAGGTCTGGTGGCCGACGCGCTCGTCAATCACAGCGCCCTGTGGTGACGCCGCGCGCTCTTGACGATCAGTCACACGCAACAACGTATTGCAGCTCGCTGTGCAAGAGATGAGGAAGAGCGCGCGGC
>NZ_LZKH01000232.1:0-604 GCF_001672745.1 Mycobacterium sp. E1386 | reverse complement strand
GTGCCCATCTCGACGATCTCGTTCGGCACCAAGACCGGCGAGATCGAGATGGACGGGCAGCGGGTCGCCGTCCCCGTTCCCGTCGACGATCAGACGCTGCAGAAGATCTGCGAGATCACCGACGGCCAGTCGTTCCACGCCGACAGCCTCGAGTCGCTGAAGAACGTCTATGCGACCCTGCAGCGCCAGATCGGCTACGAGACCGTCAAGGGCGACGCCAGCCTGGCGTGGATGCTGCTGGGGGCCGTCGCGATGGCCGGCGCCATCCTGGCCGGCTTGTTCCTCAACCGCCGGCTGCCCTCCTGAGCGATCAGACCGGGAGCCGCCGGTTGATCAGCAGCGCCAGCGCCGTCGCGATCAGGGCGGTGATGACGCCCAGGCGCAACCACCCGGCGCTGCCCGGCCCCGGCACCGTGCGGTAGCCGATGTCCTTCTCGATCGCGTTGTAGCTCTTGGAAAGCTCGGCGACGTTGCTGGCGGTGTAAGACTGCCCGCCGGACAGCTTGGCGATCATCTTCATCTGATCCGTCGCGACGGGGACGGCGACCCGCTGCCCGTCCATCTCGATCTCGCCGGTCTTGGTGCCGAACGAGATCGTCGAGAT
>NZ_LZKH01000231.1:0-21028 GCF_001672745.1 Mycobacterium sp. E1386 | reverse complement strand
TCCCGACGAGCTCGTCTTGCTGCTGGGCCCCGCGTTCGTCGACCGCCCGGCGTTCACCGGCGCGCCCGCCGACGCGCTGCGGCACCTGCTCATCGTGGTGGACGACCCCGACTTCGACCTGAACACCTCGACGTTGGCGCTGGGCCGCGCGGGCGTCACCGTCGTGCACCGCTGTACGAAACCACCGCACCGCGAGCAGTACTCGGATCCGGAGAAGCCGATCCTGCGCGTCGGCGACGGCGCGATCGAACGCTGGCAGACCGGCGGCTGGCAGCCCTACATCGACGACGCCGACCGGCTCGGCGCCGACGAAGCCGCCCACCTGGCGCGCCTATTGTCGCGCTGGGACTCCAACCCGACGCACACCGGGCTGCGCTCGGCGGCCACCCGTGGTGCCACCTTCACCACGCTGCTGGGCATCCCGGACGCCTCGCGGCTGGACGTGCCCACACTCTGGGCGCCGCGCCGCCGCGAGGACGAGTTGCGGGTACCCATCGGCGTCACCGCGACGGGCGAGCCGCTGTTCTTCGACCTGAAGGACGAAGCCGAGGGCGGGATGGGCCCGCACGGCCTGATGATCGGCATGACGGGCTCCGGAAAGTCCCAGACCCTGATGTCAATCCTGTTGTCGCTGTTGACAACCCATTCGGCCGACCGGCTGATCGTGATCTACGCCGACTTCAAGGGCGAAGCCGGCGCCGACAGTTTCCGCCACTTCCCGCAGGTCGTCGCGGTGATCTCCAACATGGCCGAGAAGAAGTCACTGGCCGACCGGTTCGCCGACACGTTGCGCGGGGAGGTGGCCCGCCGTGAAACGCTGCTGCGCGAGGCCGGCCGCCGCGTGCAGGGCAGCGCGTTCAACTCGGTGGTGGAATACGAGAACGCCATCGCCGCGGGTCATGACCTTCCTCCGATCCCGACGCTGTTCGTGGTCGCCGACGAGTTCACCCTGATGCTGGCCGATCACCCGGAATACGCGGAGTTGTTCGATTACGTGGCGCGCAAGGGCCGCTCGTTTCGCATCCACATCCTGTTCGCGTCACAGACGCTGGACGTCGGCAAGATCAAGGACATCGACAAGAACACCTCCTACCGCATCGGGTTGAAGGTGGCCAGTCCCAGCGTTTCCCGCCAGATCATCGGCGTGGAGGACGCGTACCACATCGAGTCGGGCAAGGAGCACAAGGGCGTGGGCTTCCTGGTGCCCGCCCCGGGCGCGACCCCGATCAAGTTCCGCAGCACCTACGTCGATGGCATCTACGATCCGCCGCAAAAGACCAAAGCCTATGTGGTGCACGCGACCCCGGAGCCCAAGCTGTTCACGGCCGGGCGGGTCGAGCCGGACCAGGACACGGTGATCTCGGCGGCCGACGACGAGGAATTCACCGGACCGCCGCGCAAGCTGATCGCCACCATCGGAGACCAGTTGGCGCGCTACGGCCCGCGGGCGCCGCAGCTGTGGCTGCCGCCGCTTGACGAGCCGATCCCGCTGACCGAGGTGCTGGCGCGCGCCGGGGTGCCACAGCGCCAGTGGCAGTGGCCGCTCGGCGAGATCGACAAGCCCTTCGAGATGCGCCGCGACCCGCTGATGTTCGACGCCACCTCGTCGGCCGCGAACGTGGTGATTCACGGCGGCCCGAAGTCCGGGAAATCGACTGCGCTGCAGACGTTCATCCTGTCGGCTGCCAGCCTGCACTCGCCACGCGACGTCACGTTCTACTGCCTGGACTACGGCGGCGGCAAGCTGCGGGCGCTCGAAGACCTGGCGCACGTCGGCAGCGTCGCGTCGGCGCTGGAACCCGAGCGCATCCGGCGCACCTTCGGCGAGCTGGAGCAGCTGCTGCTGTCCCGGCAGCGGCGCGAGGTGTTCCGCGACCGGCACGGCGCCGCGCCCGACGACGGGTACGGCGAGGTGTTCCTGGTCATCGACAACCTGTACGCGTTCGGCCGGGACAACACCGACCAGTTCAACACCCGTAACCCGTTGCTGGCCAAGGTGAGCGAGCTGGTGAACGTCGGGCTCGCCTACGGCATCCACGTCGTCATCACCACCCCGAGCTGGCTCGAGGTGCCGCTGGCGATGCGCGACGGCCTCGGGCTGCGCCTCGAGCTCAAGCTGCACGATCCGCGGGACAGCAACGTCCGGCTTGTCGGCGCGCTGCGGCGCCCCGCGGAATCGGTGCCGCACGACCAGCCGGGCCGCGGCTTGACGATGGCCGCCGAGCACTTCCTGTTCGCCGCGCCGGAGCTGGACCAGATTGCCGCGCTCAACGCCCGCCACCCGGGCGTGGCCGCGCCGCCAGTGCGCCTGTTGCCGACCAACCTCGCGCCCGAGACGGTCGGTGCGCTCTACCGCGGCCCGGAACAGGTTGTCATCGGCCAGCGCGAGGACGATCTCGCACCGGTCGTCGTCAACTTCGCCGACGAGCCGCTGCTGATGGTGTTCGGCGACAGCAAGTCCGGCAAGACCACGTTGCTGCGCCACATCATTCGCACCATCCGCGAAAACTCCACGCCCGACCAGGTGGCCTTCACGGTGCTCGACCGGCGACTGCACCTGGTCGACGAGCCGTTGTTCCCCGACAACGAGTACACCGCCAACGTCGACCGCATCACCCCGGCCATGCTCGGGCTGGCCAACATCATCGAGTCGCGTCGTCCCCCGGCGGGATTGTCGCCAGGTGAGCTGGCCCGCTGGACCTACACGGGCCACACCCACTACCTGATCATCGACGACGTCGACCAGGTACCGGACGTGCCGGCGATGAGCGGCCCGTACGTCGGGCAGCGGCCATGGACACCGCTGATCGGAATCCTCTCGCAGGCGGCCGATTTGGGGCTGCGAGTGATCGTCACGGCACGGGCCACCGGGTCCGGGCACGCTCTGATGACCAACTCGCTGCTGCGCCGCTTCAACGACCTGCAGGCGACCACGCTGATGCTGGCGGGCAATCCGCAGGACAGCGGCAAAATCCGGGGTCAGCGATTCGGCCGGTTGCCGGCCGGGCGGGCGATTCTGTTGGGCGACAGCGACAGTCCGACGTACGTGCAGTTGGTCAACCCGCTGGTGGGTGAGGCCGCGATGTTTGGTGAAAGGGGAGAGTCATGACGTTGCGAGTGGTTCCCGAGGGCCTGGCCGCGACCAGTGCAGCGGTGGAGGCGCTGACGGCGCGCCTTGCGGCCGCCCATGCGGCGGCCGCTCCGGCCATCACCGCGGTGGTGCCGCCGGCGGTGGATCCGGTGTCGTTGCAGACCGCCCTTGGCTTCAGCGCGCAGGGCCAGGAGCACGCTGCCGTCGCCGCCCAGGGCGTGGAAGAGCTCGGCCGTGCCGGCGTGGGCGTCGGCGAAGCCGGCGCCAGCTATCTCGCCGGGGACGCCGCGGCCGCCGCGACGTACGGGTTCGCGGGCGCCTGACGATGACCGCCCCCGTTGCGCCCCTCTGGATGGCCTCGCCACCCGAGGTGCATTCGGCGCTGCTGAGCGCGGGTCCCGGACCGGGGCCGCTGTTGGCGGCCGCCGGCGCGTGGACCGCGCTGAGCACCGAATATGCGACGGCGGCAGCCGAACTCACGGGCGTTCTCGGGGAGACCCAGGCGGGGGCGTGGGAGGGCCCCAGTGCCGCGCAGTACGCGGCGGCGCATGCGCCGTATCTGGCGTGGCTGCAGCAGGCGAGCGCCGACAGCGCGGGCGTGGCCGCGCAACACGAGGTCGCGGCGGCCGCGTACACAGCCGCACTGACGGCGATGCCGACACTGGGGGAGCTGGCCGCCAACCACACCGTTCACGGGGTGTTGGTGGCGACGAACTTCTTTGGCATCAACACGATTCCCATCGCGCTCAACGAGGCCGACTATGCGCGGATGTGGGTCCAGGCCGCCACCGTGATGAGCGCTTATCAGGCCACCTCGGGGGCGGCGCTCGCCGCCGCGCCGCGCAGCGCCCCGGCGCCGTCCATCGTGCGTCCGGGCGGTGAGGCCAACAGTCTCGCGGCCAACGCCTCGCAGAACACACCCGGGGATTGGTGGCAGCAGCTGTCGAAGTTCCTGCAGGACTTCTTCGGAAATATTCAGCAGATGCTGCAGAACTTCTTCTCGAACCTGCCGGCGTTCCTGGCGGCCAACGGTCCATTGCTGTTCTTCGTTGCCTACCAGGTGTTCTTCAACGCCGTCGGTTGGCCGACCTGGGGTGCGATCCTGACCGCGCCCTTCCTCATCCCGCTGCTGCTCGGCATCGGCCTGGGTTCCCTGCTCTCCGCCCCCGCCGAGATCGCGCCGGTCGCGGCCGGGGCCGCCGCGACACCGCTCGTGACGTCGACCCGGCCGGCGTCGTCGCTGCCGGCGGTTGCGCTGGCCCCGACGGTGGCGAGTCCCGCTGGGGCACCGGCCAGTTCGGCCGCCGCGGGCTCCGGTACGGCTCCCGCCCCCGCCGCAGCGTCGGCGCCGAGCACTCTCGCTTACCTGGTCGCCTACGGAGGTGACCCGGACCCGGGCATCGGCCCGACGGTGGGTGGGCGCGGTGGGGCCAAGGCGCCGGCGGCGACCATCCCGGCGGCCGGCGCGGCGGCGGCCAGCCGCGCCGAGACGCGTGCGCGGCGGCGCCGGCGCGCCGCGATGCGCGACCACAGCGACGAATACCTGGATATGGACTCCGACATCGGCATCGCACCGGACTACGGCGACGACGAGCGACTGGCCGCGGCGGTGGCGTCCGGTGCGGGGGCCGGAACACTGGGCTTCGCTGGAACCGCACGTAAGGAGAACACCTTCCACGCGGCCGGGTTGACCAAGCTCACCGATCGCGAATTCGGCGGCGGTCCAAGGATGCCGATGATGCCCGGCACCTGGGACCACGACGCGGACCAAGAACCGGCGCATCCGACCGAGTCGAGAGAAGGGGGTTAGCGCAGTCAGCACCATGCCCGTCAGTCAGCGAAACCCCTTGGGAACGAACAGAAAGGAATCACCATGAGTATGTTGGACGCTCACATCCCACAGTTGGTGGCCGCGCAATCGGCATTCAGCGCCAAGGCGGCCCTGATGCGCAGCACCATCAGCCAGGCCGAGCAGGAGGCGATGTCGGCGCAGGCGTTCCACCAGGGCGAGTCCTCGGCCGCGTTCCAGGCCGCGCACGCCCGGTTCGTCGAGGCCGCCGCCCGGGTCAACACCCTGCTGGACATCGCACAGGCCAACCTCGGCGACGCCGCGGGCACCTACGTGGCCGCCGACGCGGCCGCCGCATCCGGCTACAACGCCTTCTGATCCAGCTTCAGCAGCCAACAACCGCGAAAGGACTTGTCATGTCCCAGATCATGTACAACTACCCGGCGATGCTGAGCCACGCCGCCGACATGTCCGGCTACGCCGGCACGCTGCAGGGGCTCGGTTCGGACATCGCCAGCGAGCAGGCCACGCTGTCCAACGCCTGGCAGGGCGACACCGGTATGACCTACCAGGCTTGGCAGGCTCAGTGGAACCAGGCCATGGAAAGCCTGGTGCGCGCCTACCAGTCGATGGCCAGCACCCACGAGGCCAACACCACGTCGATGCTCGCCCGGGACCAGGCCGAAGCCGCCAAATGGGGCGGCTAGTTCTCGGCAGATGAGCGCTGAGCCCAACGCCGTCGAGCTGACGGTCGATCACGCGTGGTTCATAGCGGAAACCATTGGGGCGGGCAGCTTCCCGTGGGTGCTCGCGATCACCTCGCCCTATAGCGATGCCGCGCAACGCCAGGCGTTCCTCGAGCGTCAGAAGGCCGAGCTGACCCAGTTGGGTCTGGTATCGGAGGGTGGAGTCGTCCACCCGGCGGTGGCCGACTGGATCAGAGTGGTGTGCTTTCCGGAGAGATGGCTCGACCTGCGCTACGTGGGTCCCGCCAAGGACGCCGGCACCGGAGAGCTGCTGCGCGGCATCGTGGCGCAGCGCTCGGCCACGACTTCCCGGACGATCGTGGCGCTGCGCAGCGCGCAACTGATCACGTTCACCGCCATGGACATCGACGATCCGCGCGCGTTGGTTCCCGTCCTCGGCGTCGGGCTCGCTCAGCAACCGCCGGCCCGATTCGACGAGTTCAGCATGCCGACGCGGGTCGGCGCGCGGGCCGACGAGCGGCTGCGCTCGGGCGCCTCCCTCGCCGAAGTCGTTGACTACCTGGGTATCCCGCAGTCGGCGCGGAAGGTGGTGGAGTCGGTGTTCAACGGTCCGCGCAGCTACGTCGAAATCGTCGCGGGCTGCCACCGCGACGGGCGGCACGCCACCACCGAGGTGGGGATGAGCATCGTCGATGCGGCCGCGGGGCGGGTGCTGGTCAGTCCGTCCCGCGCATTCGACGGCGAATGGGTGTCGACCTTCGCCCCCGGCACACCCTTCGCGATCGCCGTCGCGCTCGAACAGCTGACCGCGCTACTGCCGGAGTCCGATTGGTTCTCCGGTCACCGGTTGGCCAGAGATTTCACTACACAACACGCATAACCCCTCAATAGAGAAGAGAGCAACGATGTTTCAGGTATGGCCCCAGCGTGTTTCGAGGGTCCGGTGACGTCCGGCGCCGTGATGCCGATCGTCCGCGTGGCAATCCTCGCGGACAGCCGGCTGACGGAAATGGCGTTGCCCGCCGAGCTGCCGCTGCGGGAAATCCTGCCCGCCGTCCAACGTCTGGTGATTCCCGCGACATCGAACGGTGACTCCGACGACACCGCCCGAGGGACGGCCGACCTCTGCGCGGCGATCCAACTGAGTCTCGCCCCGATCGGCGGCGCGCCGTTCAGCCTCGACGCCAGCCTCGACACCGTCGGGGTAGTGGACGGTGACCTGCTGGCGCTGCAGCCCTTGCCCGCCGGGCAGGCGGCTCCCGGCATCGTCGAGGACATCGCCGACGCCGCCATGATCTTCTCGACTTCGCGGCTGAAGCCCTGGGGCGCAACGCATATCCAGCGTGGGGCGCTGGCCGCGGTGATCGCCGTCGCATTCCTGGCGACCGGGCTCTCGGTTACCTATCGCGTCGCCACCGGCGCGCTGGCCGGGCTGGTCGCGGTCAGCGCGGTCGCGGCGGTGACCGCGATCGTCGGCTTGCTGGTCGCGGCGCGCTCGCCGCGCACCGGGTCCGCGTGCGCGATCGCCGCGCTGGTGCCGATCGGCGCCGCGCTGGCATTGGCGGTGCCCGGACGGTTCGGGCCGGCGCACATCATGCTCGCCGCGGCCGGCGTCACCGCATGGTCGCTGATCGCCCTGATGGTGCCCGGCGCGGAGCGGGAGCGCATCGTCGGATTCTTCACCGCGACCGCGGTGGTGGGAGCGGCGGTGCTGCTGGCCGCCGGCGCGGAGGTGCTCTGGCAGCTGCGGCCGCTCGCCATCGGCTGCGGGCTGATCGTCGCGGCGCTGCTGGTCACCGTCGAGGCGGCTCAGCTCTCGGCGCTGTGGGCGCGCTTCCCGCTGCCGGTCATCCCGGCGCCCGGCGACCCGACCCCCTCGGCCCCCTCGTTGCGGGTGCTCGAGGACCTGCCGCGGCGGGTGCGGATCGGCGATGCCCATCAGAACGGATTCATCGCTGCCGCAGTGCTGCTCAGTGCCCTGGGCTCGGTGGCGATCGCGCTGCGCCCCGAGGCGTTGAGCGGCGTGGGCTGGTACATCGTGGGCGCCACGGCGGCAACATCCGTGCTACGCGCCAGGGTGTG
This sequence comes from Mycobacterium sp. E1386, assembly GCF_001672745.1. NCBI lineage: Bacteria > Bacillati > Actinomycetota > Actinomycetes > Mycobacteriales > Mycobacteriaceae > Mycobacterium > Mycobacterium sp. E1386. The sequence goes on along the minus strand of NZ_LZKH01000231.1, from coordinate 13,359 downwards.
GGATTCGGCCGCGTGCAAGGCGTGGCTGCTCGCGCAGCCCTACCTGGCGGGCGGCGTCCTGCTCGTGATCTACACCGCGACCGGACGTTTCGCCGCCGCGCTGGGTGCGGCGCTGGTGCTCGTCGTGCTCGCCGTGGTGTGGATAGTGGTGGCCCTCAACCCGCGCATCGCCGAGCCGGAAAGCTATTCGCTTCCGGTGCGCCGGCTGGTGGGCTTCGTTGCGGCCGGGCTCGATGCGTCACTCATCCCCGTCATGGCCTACCTGGTCGGCATCTTCACCTGGATACTCAATCGATGATCCGGTCCGGATCGGCCTGTCTCGCAGCGGCTTTGGTGGCCGTGCTGTGGACGTGTCCGTCGGCGTTGGCCATCGATCAGCCGAAGGTAGATCCGGGCGTCCCGCCGCCGAGCGGGGCCCCCGGCCCCGTGCAGCCGATGGAGCAGCGCGGCCCGTGCAGCGTCTCCGGGGTCATCCCCGGCAGCGATCCCGCGGCCGTCACGCCCAGCCAGGCGACGCTGAATCTGTCGGGGGCATGGCAATTCTCGCGGGGTGACGGCCAGCTGGTGGCGGTGCTCGACACCGGTGTACGGCCGGGTCCGCGGCTGCCCAACGTCGATCCGGGCGGTGACTTCGTCGAGACGACCGACGGCCTGACCGACTGCGACGGCCACGGCACCCTGGTGGCCGGACTCATCGCCGGGCAGCCCGGCGAAGACGGCTTTGCCGGCGTGGCGCCCGCGGCGCGCGTGGTGTCGATCAGGACGACCTCGGCCAAGTACTCACCCCGCACCCCCGGCGGTGACCCGCTGCTGGCGCGGGCGGCGTCGGACGTCGCCACGCTGGGCCGCGCGATCGTGCACGCCGCCGACCTCGGCGCCCGGGTGATCGACATCTCCACGCTCACTTGCCTGCCCGCCGACCGGCCCGTCGACCAGGCCGCTCTCGGCGCGGCCATTCACTATGCCGCGGTGGAGAAGGATGCGGTGATCGTGGCCGCCGCCGGCAACACCGGACCGACCGGATCGGTCGCCGGCGGCACGTCCTGTGAGTCCAACCCGCTCACCGACCTGAGTCACCCGGACGATCCACGCAACTGGGCCGGTGTCACCTCGATCTCCATCCCGTCCGTGTGGCAGCCGTACGTGCTGTCCGTGGCCTCCCTGACACCGGACGGCCAGCCGTCGAAGTTCACCATGGCCGGGCCGTGGGTGGGCATCGCGGCGCCGGGCGAACGGATCGTGTCGGTCAGCAACGCCGACGGTGGCGGCCTGGCCAACGGGCTGCCCGACGAGCACCAGCAGCAGGTGGCCCTGAGCGGCACCAGCTACGCGGCCGGTTACGTGGCCGGCGTCGCCGCGCTGGTCCGCAGCAAGTACCCCGCGCTCAACGCCACCCAGGTCGTGCACCGCATCACCGCGACCGCCCACAACGGCGCCCGGGCGCCGTCCAACGTTGTCGGCACCGGCAGTGTGGACCCGGTGGCGGCCTTGACCTGGCAGCTGCCCGCGGGCAATCCGCCGCCCGCGGCCCCGGTCAAGCCGGTCGCCGTCCCGCCGGCACCCGCGCCCAAGGACACCACCCCGCGGATTGTCGCGATGGTTGGAACCGCCGCGCTGGCTGTGCTTGTCGCAGTCGCGGGCGCGGTCGCCGCCACCGCCACCCGCCGACGAAAGGACCCCACCCCGTGAGCCTGCAGCGCTGGACGCCCACCCCCGGACCCGGCCGAATCACGTTGGCGTTGCTGGCCGTCGTGCCGGCGGTGATGGCCTACCCCTGGCGGTCGCCGCGCGATTACTGGCTGCTCGGGATCGCCGCGGCCGTGGTGCTCGTGCTGTTCGGCGCCTGGCGCGGTTTGTATTTCACCACGCTGCTGCGCCGCCGGCTGGCGATCATGGGACGCGGCGACACGAGCGCACCCGAATCCGCTTCTGCCACCGCGACAACCGCGCTGCTGCGGGTCGGGGCGCCGGGCGGCGACGCGGCCGATGCGCTGCCGCTGCCCTTGATCGCCAGCTACCTGGACCGTTACGGCATCCGCGCGGACAGGATCCGAATCACCAGTCGCGACAACGCATCCGATGCGTCCAGGCACGAGACGTGGATCGGGATCACGATATCGGCCATCGACAACCTGGCCGCGCTGCGCGCCCGCTCCGCGCGCATCCCGTTGCACGAGACCGCGCAGGTGGCGGCGCGCCGGCTGGCCGACCACCTGCGGGAGCTCGGGTGGGAAGTCAACAGCGTCGCATCCGACGACGTCCCGCGGTTGCTCACCTCCAACCCGCGGGAGAGATGGTCCGCGGTGCAGCGCGGAACGTCGGATTACCTTGCCGCATACCGGGTTCAGGTGGGCCGGGAGTTGGCCGAGACGCTGGAGTCGATCCGCGCGTATCCGGCGCGGGAGACGTGCATGGCGCTGGAGATCGCCGGCGACGGCACCCACAACACCGTTGCGGCCGCGTGTGCCTTCCTGACCGACACGCCACCGGAGCGGACCGTGCCGCTGGCCGGGCTGATCCCGCAGCGCGGCAATCACCGGCCGGCGCTCGAGGCGCTGGATCTGTTGTCCACACGGCGGCTCGACGGGCACACCGATGCCCCGGCGGCCCTGCTGTCGGAGCTGGTCTGGCCGACCCTGGCGGCCGAGGAGACGGTTAGAACATGACGGTCTGCAGGAACGCGGTCATCCGGCGCAGATAGTCCAGCTGGCTCACGTGCAGCACATGGCTGCCCGGAAACCAGTGCAGCGCACAGTGATCCCAATGCTCCCACAGCTTGACGGCATGATCCGGCGGTGCCATCCGATCGCCGAGCCCGGTGATGATCATCCGCCGGTCCTTGTCCAGCAACGGCCGATAGGTCAGCGGGCAATGGTAGGACAGCCCGTCCCACAACTCGTCGCGGCTGATGTGCGACAACCGCAGCCCCAGCCGCACGAGCCTGTTGGCCGGAAACCATTCGTCGAACAGGGTTGCCGGGGTGACGACGGGACAGTTCGGGATGACGGCCTCGAGCCGGTCGTCGACCGAGGCCACCAGCGCCGAGGTGTACCCACCCAGCGATATGCCGGTCAGCGCGATCCGGTCGACCCCGGTACCGCGCAGGTAATCGATGATGGACCGGAAGTCGTGCACCGCCTGGGCCATGGCCTCCGCGAAGCCGCTGAGCCCGCCCGCGAAATAGCCGAAACCGCTGAACGGCGAGAGCCTTTCGGCGCGCTTGCCGTGAAACGGGAGGGTGTACATCAGGACGTCGTAACCGGACCGGTAATACCACGGCAGCGCAAAGAACCGCCCGTTGGCCAGATACGACGACCCCATGAAGCCGTGGATGACACACAGCGTGGGACGCGGCCCGTCGGCGTGGCGCCAGTGCTGTGCGCGCACGGTGTTGTTGGACCGCCACGCAGCCCATTGCTCGCGCATCGCGGGGTTGATGGCCGTGAAACTGCTTTCGAACGCGATGTTTTCCACCGTGCCGCCGGCGACCCACTCGGTCAGCGGGCTGGCCGTCCGTGACCTGACCCGCGGCGGTTTCGTCGGCGCGGGAAACGACTTCACCGGGTCTCGCTGCGCGCCCAGCTCGGCGTAGAAGTTCAGGTTCGCGCGCTCGGCACCGGCATCGGTGTGCCGCAGGGAAGCGGCGAGCACGGCCGGGGCCACCGTCGCGGTCAGCAGTGACGACACCCAGGTGCGCAGGGCGAGGTCGCCGATGGCGGAGCCCTCGACTACCATGCGCTGGCGGGGGGACAACGCGGAATTCGGGGGCAATCCGCCGACGTCGACGGGTACGTCAGCGCCCTTGAATGCACCGGGAATGTCCGGAACGGGAATGGGCGGATCAAGCGAAGTATCGGGCGCCACGAAAGCCGATGCTAACCGGCGGGCGCCGCTCCCGGGGCCAGTTGGGCGGCGCCGGGGCGCCATGCGGTAATACGGTTGGTCTGTCTGCCGACTAGCGACGGCGCGTTGATCAGGAGGATCGACATGTGGGATCCAGATGTCTACCTGGCCTTTGCGGACCATCGCAGCCGGCCCTTCTACGACCTGCTGTCACGGGTCGGGGCCGAGCGGGCCCGGCGGGTCGTCGATCTCGGTTGCGGGCCCGGCCACCTGACCAAGTACCTGTCGCGGCGCTGGCCGGAAGCGGTGATCGAGGCGATGGACACCTCGCCGGAGATGGTCGCCGCGGCAAGGGAACGCGGCATCGACGCCGTCGTCGGCGACTTACGGGACTGGAAGCCCAAGCCCGATACCGACGTGGTGGTCAGCAACGCCGCCCTGCATTGGGTGCCCGAGCATGCCGACCTGCTGGTCCGCTGGGTGCACGAGCTGCCCGCCGGTTCGTGGATCGCCGTCCAGATCCCGGGCAACTTCGAGACGCCGTCACACGCCACGGTGCGGACACTGGCCCGGCGTGAGCCCTATGCAAAGGTGATGCGGGACATACCGTTCCGCGTCGGTGCCGTGGTGCAGCCGCCGATTCAATACGCCAATCTGCTGCTCGACGCAGGATGCAAGGTCGACGTCTGGGAGACCACCTACCTGCACCAGTTGTCCGGTGACAATCCGGTGCTGGAATGGATCACCGGGACGGCGCTGGTTCCGGTGCGCGAGCGGCTGAGCGCCGAAGACTGGGAGCGATTCCGCGAGGAACTCATCCCGCTGCTCGACGACGCCTACCCGCCCCGGAGCGACGGCACGACGATCTTCCCGTTCCGGCGGGTGTTCATCGTGGCCGAGGTCGGCGGCTCGCGGCGCTCCGCCGGCTAGCCGCTCGCTTCCTTCTCGATGCCGCGTTCGGCGGCGATCGCCGACCGGGAGGTCGGCTGCATCCGGTGAATCTTCAGGTACGTCTCGGTGTAGCGCGCGGAGATGCGGGTGCCGGCGAACTCCGACGGGATGACGTCACCGGTGCGCTGGCGCCAATCATGAAGTCGGACAGCTAAATCCGCGGCGATCTCGTCCGCATCCGTGTCGTCACCGGCGAGCAGGTTGGTGGTCTCGGTGGGGTCGGTGCGCAGATCGTAGAGTTCGCGCTGCGGGCGCGGTCCGGTGACCAACCGTGCCACGGCCATCCCGGACGGGCTCTCCTCGATGTCCAACGGCAGGTCGAGCAGCGGCCGGGGCGCGTAGTTCTCGATGTAGCTGTACTCCTTGGTGCGAATCGCGCGGATCGGATCGAAGGAGTCGTGATAGGTCTTCGTCGTGTACACCTGGTCTCGGACCGGCACGGCATGCGGGTTCGGCTCGACGAGCGCGCGCGCGTGCGACACCCCGTCGACATCGTCGGGAACGTCGAGACCCAGCAGGCCCAGCAGCGTCGGCAGCAGGTCCACGCCGGAAAACAGTTCGTCGTAGACGCGCGGGGCGAGTGCCCGCTTGGCGGGGGGCCGGATGATCATGCCGATGCCGGTTCCCGCGTCGTAAAGCGTGGATTTCGCGCGCGGGAACGCCGGACCGTGATCGGTGAAGAACACCACCCACGTGTTGGCGTCCATCCCGGTTTCGGCCAGCGTGTCCAGCAGCCGGCCGACGGCGGCGTCGGCCGTCGCGATCGCCCCGTAGAAGCTGGCCAGGTCGCCGCGCACGTCGGGGGTGTCGGGTAGGTAGTCGGGCGGGTCAACCTCGGCGGTGTCCGCCGGCTCGTAGCGGTCCCGCGGATAAGGCCGGTGCGTCTCGAAGAAGCCGGCGGTCAACAGGAACGGTTGGCCCCCGAGATCCTCGTCGCCGCCACGCAGCCATTCGGCCGCCTTGTCCACCACGTACTCGCAGTACGAGTTCGACACGTCGAACTCGTCGAAGCCCAGCCGCTGCGGGTACGACGTCTCGTGCTGCATGCCGAAAAGCGCCGAGTACCAACCCGCATCGCTCAATATCTCCGGCAGGGTGCGCACGCCGCTGCGGTATTCCCAGCCGTGGTGCGCCAGCCCGATCAGGCCATTGGTCTGCGGATAGCGTCCGGTGAACAGCGATCCGCGCGATGGGGAGCACAGCGGCGCCGTGGCGTGCGCCCGGGTGAACAGGATGCCCTCGGCGGCAAGGCGGTCCAGTCGGGGGCTGGAGACGTCGGGGTGGCCGTAGACGCCCAGATAGCGGCCCAGGTCGTGCCAGTGCACGATCAGCACGTTGTCTTGTCGGTCGGCTGCTTCGCCCGGCGCCAATTGCGTCACCTCTCCAAGTTGCCCGCGACCGGCGACGATACCGCAGCTACTCGGGGGGAACCTGGGCGCGCCGACTCCAGCGGTTCTCGCAGACGAACTCCGAGAGCGGGCGGGCGACCGCCCAGCCGTCCAGCTCCAGCGCCGGCCGGTCGGGGAATCCGGGCACCGGTCCCAGGCACAGAATGGCCACCGGCTCCGCCCCGGCGGGCATCTCCAGCAGGGCCGCCAACCGCTGCGGATCGAACAGCGAAACCCAGCCCATGCCAAGGCCTTCGGAGCGCGCCGCCAGCCACAGATTCTGGATCGCGCACGACACCGACGCGAGGTCCATCTGCGGTAGCGTCCGCCGGCCGAACACGTGCCGCTCCCGGTCGTCGACCAGCGCCACCACCAGAAGCTCGGCGCATTCCAGGATGCCTTCGACCTTCAGCGCCAAAAACTCCTCGCCCCGCTCGCCCAGGGCCGCGGCGGTGCGCGGGCGCTCTTCGTCGACGAGGGCGTGGATGCGGCGCCGCAGCCCGTCATCGGTGATCCGGATGAAACGCCACGGCTGCATCAGGCCGACGCTGGGCGCCGCGTGGGCCGCCTGCAGCAGGCGCGCGAGCACATCTTCGGCCACCACGCCGGGTGAGAACCGGCGCATATCCCGCCGTTCGGAGATCACCCGATAGACGGCCCGTCGCTCCTGCGGGCTGAAGCCCTCCTCGCTCACGGGAGTCATCGTAGGAAATCCGCGTTAGCGTGAACGGTGTCCGCGGCACGGACCCGGCGAACACCCGAGAAAGGAGTGTTCAGTGAAGCCCTTCGACCTACTCGACCAGCTGCCCACCGACCGCGCCGCCGGCGGCGTGTACGGCGAGCCCTATCAGACACCGGACGGCGCCACGGTGATCCCCGTCGTCAAACCGTGCGGCGTCTTCGTCGTCCGCAACGGCGAGGCGTCCTGGACGCCCGCGGTGGACGGGAGTCGAATCGCGCTGATCGGAGTGCTGACCGGCCTGCTGGCGGCGGTGATCGGCAGTCTGGCGGTGCTGCGGCAGCCGCCCTGGCCGCGGATGACCGTCACGGACTATAGGTAACGCCGACCGCGCGAAAGACGTAGTCGGGCGGCATGTCGAAGGTGAGCGATCGCCGCGGCAGGCCGCTGAGCACATCGGCCGGAATGGCGACCTTGTAGTGCAGCGACAGTTCGCCGCTGAACTTCGGGTCCACCCGCGCGACGTCGACATCGACCTGCAAACCGGTCGACGATATCTCGACCTGCGCCGCACCGTTGTGCGGCGCGTCCCAGCGGACGTCGACGGTCGGGCCGGCCAGCCTGGGCAGCATGGACAACGTGGCGAGCACCCGCTCGGAGCTGAACACCAGCGAACCCGTGTAGCTGGCGACGCTGTGCGGCAATCGCACGCCGGGGATGGCGCCCCGGAATCGCCGGGTCACCGGGACGTAGTCGGCGAGGTGGATAAGGCCCTCCGCCTCGACCTGCGCGTACACGTCGTCGGGTAGCTTGCCGATGCCGAGCAACCTACGGACAAACACGGCCATGACGCCAGTATGGACCGGCGCCGGGAACCGTGTGGTCAGGGCGCCCGCGCCGGCGCGCGGCGCAACTGGTATCGGTGGGGTCATGACCCGATCGCGGCTCATGCCGGCCGCCTGCATCGCCCTGACCGCCGTGGCGGTGTACGCGCTCATGTGGGTGGGTTACTCCCAGCACTGGCACTGGCAGCAGCGCATGGACTGGTCACTGCTGAACGCCGCGCGGGACAGCGCGGTCAAACACCCGTTCTGGGTGCGGTTCTGGGCCGACGTTTCCTTCGCGCTGGGCCCGGTACCGCTGCGGGTGCTGGGCACGGTGGCGGCGGTGGCCGCCCTGGTAATGCGCCGGCTGCGGGCGGCGCTGCTGCTGTTGGCGTGTGCGCCCCTGAGCGGGCTCGTCACGCTGGCGGCCAAGGCGCTGGTGGACCGGCCGCGGCCGTCGACCATGCTGGTGGCCGCGGCCGAGACATCGTTTCCGTCCGGGCACGCCCTGGAGGCGACGGCGGCGTTGCTCGCGGCGCTGTCCCTTGGGTTGCCGACGATGAACCGTGCGGTGCGCCGCGGTGCGGTCGCGCTGGTCGCGCTGAGCGCGCTGGGGGTGGGGATTTCGCGGGTGGCGTTGAACGTGCACTACCCGTCCGACGTATTGGCGGGCTGGTCGCTCGGCTACTTGTATTTCCTGCTGTGTTTCACGGTAATTCGGCCGGCGAGCCCGGCTTCCTCCCGAAAGCCGTGCGACGCGGGGGATTTGGTCACGGCCCGGTGACCTAACCGGGTCTAAAGCTTTACTTGACCTCGCGCTGTGGGGGTCTGACGATAAAGGTCATGCGCCGACTGCTCGCTTCGCTATCCGCTTTGGCGTGCGCGATTTTCGGCTCGCTCGCGCTGGCGCCGATCAGTTCCGCGGCGGGCGCCCCCTGGTTCGCGAACGCCGTCGGCAATGCCACGCAGGTGGTTTCGGTGATGAGCACCGGCGGGTCGAACGCAACGATGGACATCTACCAGCGCTCCGCCGCCGGGTGGCAGGCGCTGCGGACCGGCATTCCCACGCATGTCGGTTCGGCGGGCATGGCTCCCGAGGCCAAGAGCGGGGTGCCGGCCACGCCGATGGGCGTGTACACCCTGGACTCCGCCTTCGGCACCGCGCCGAATCCCGGTACCGGACTGCCGTATACCCAGGTGGGCCCCAATCACTGGTGGAGCGGCGACGACCACAGCCCCACCTTCAACTCCATGCAGGTGTGTCAGAAGGCCCAGTGCCCGTTCAACACCGCCGAAAGCGAGAATCTGCAAATCCCGCAGTACAAGCACGCTGTCGTGATGGGAGTCAACAAGAACAAGACCCCGGGCGGTGGCGCGGCGTTCTTCTTCCACACCACCGATGGGAAACCCACCGAGGGATGCGTCGCCGTCGACGACGCTCAGCTGGTGTCGATCATGAAATGGCTGCGTCCCGGCGCGGTGATCGCAATCACCAAGTAGCGTCCGGTCAGGCCTCGGTGGCCAGCGCGCGGCCGGGCTTGACGTGAAAGTTCATGCCCTCCAACGACATTGTGGCATCGTAGGTCCTGTCGTAGCCGGTGCCGCAGATCTTCCAGCCGGCGTCGGTGCGCCGGTAGGTGTCACGGTAGAACGCCGCCCCGATCAGCATGAAGTTCAAGTCGGCGACGATCACGCGGTCCTGCAGATACCAACTGCCCGTTGCGGAATCGCCGTCCACGGTGATGTCCGGGTGGGTCACCCGGTGCTCGGTGATGACGTTGGCGGGCAGCGACGTACGCATGTACTCGACCAGGTCGTCGCGGTTGGTGAAGTGCAACTCGTTGCCGATCGACGGCCCGTAATCGGCCTTGATGTCCTCGGCCAGCGTGTCGGCGAAGTCGTCCCAGTGCTTGGTGTCCAGCGCGCGCAGGTACCGGTACTTGACCTGCTTGATGGCTTCGATGTCGGCGAGATCGTGAGGGGTCATCAGGTGATTGCAGCACACGGTGGTAAGCCGCCTGCGCTCGCATCGAGGAGCCGGCATCGCCGAGACTTGAACGACGGTCGCGTTGTGCGGCGTGTCTGGTGGGTGGTTCAGGTGTCGCGGTGGCCCGGACCGTCGGAGAGGTAGCGGGTGACCATGTCGATCAGGGCACGCCGTTCCAGGCTCCAGTCGATGGCGGTCCCGGTGACCATCTGCGCCAGCACAACGCCCCGCAGCGTGGCCCAGATGACTTCGGCCGCACCGGCGTTCGCTGGATCGTCGGTGATCAGTCGCCCGAGCTGCCCGATGGCCGCGTTCATCTCCAGCAGGTGGCGCCGGGGGGACTCGCCCGGCCCGCCGCGGGTCGCGCGCAGGATTTCGAACGCCGCCATCGACGTCGGGCTGCTGTAGCAGCTCCACGCGGTGTCGACGACCACCTCGATGCGCGTCCGGAGCGGCAACTCGCTGACATCGGCCGCTGACAGGCTCTCGATCAGCCGGTCCACCCCGTCGTCCACGACGGCCATCAACAGGCCGTTGCGATCGCCGAAGTGATACTGGATGACGCCCCACGTCACGCCCGCGCGTTCGGCGACGTGCTTGGCGGTCGCGGCGGCGAAGCCCTCCTCCATGATGCAGCGGACGGTCTCGTCGATGATCTTCGCGCGCGTGTCGTCGCCGCGCTTGCGCGGCGCCGTGGTGCGCCGGGTGGGACCAACCGAACCACCGGCCTGACCTGCAGCAATCGACATTGTTGACTTTATAACATAGTCAAGTCTATTTTTGGCCCGTGAGCCGATCCCGTTATGCGCGGTTGACGCGCGAACAGCTGGCCGTCCTGGTTCCCGAACTGCTCCTGATCGGGCAACTGATCGACCGCTCGGGCATGGCCTGGTGCATCAGTGCGTTCGGGCGCGACGAGATGGTGCAGATCGCCATCGAGGAGTGGGCGGGCGCCAGCCCCATCTACACCCGGCGCATGCAGCGGGCGCTCAACTTCACCGGCGACGACGTGCCGACCATCTTCAAGGGGTTGCAGCTCGACATCGGCGCGCCACCGCAATTCATGGACTTCCGCTACACCGTGCACGACCGCTGGCACGGCGAATTCCAGCTTGACCACTGCGGCGCGCTGCTCGACGTGGAGCCGATGGGTGAGAAGTACGTCTTCGGCATGTGCCACACCATCGAGGACCCGACCTTCGACGCCACCGCGGTGGCGACCAACGCCCGCGCCCAGGTGCGCCCCATCCACCGGCCGCCGCGGACACCGAAGGACCGCCACCCGCACTGCGCGTGGACCGTCATCATCGACGAGTCCTATCCCGAGGCGCAGAGCATTCCCGCCCTGGACATCGTGCGCCAAACCCGGGCCGCCACATGGGAACTCGATCCGATCGACCGCTCCGACGAGGGCAAGGCGGACTACTCCGGGCCGTTGCTGTCCGACTTCGACTTCGCCGGCTTCTCGCATTCGGCGCTGGTGCGGATGGCCGACGAGGTGTGTCTGCAGATGCACCTGCTCTACCTGTCGTTCGCCATCGCGGTGACCGCGCGCGCCACCGACGACGCCCAGGCCGTGTCGGTGTGCACGCAAGGCCTGACCGGAATAGCGGGCGTGGCCGCCGAGCGCATTCACCGCGCGCTGGGGCTTCCGGGCGGCATCGAAGGCGTGCTGCAGGTGCTCGAACTGCACCCCCTGCTGAACCCCGCGGGCTATGTCTGCGCGGATACGGCCGACCGGCTCGTGGTGCACCGCTCGCCGGCCCACGACGACGGCGCGTGGATTGCGCTGTGCTCACCGGAATCGGTGCAACCGCTGCAGGCGATCGCCACCGCCGTCGACCCGCACATCGAGGTCCGGGTCAGCGGCACCAACACCGACTGGACCGCCGAACTGGTCGAAACCGATACGGCGGCGGCCGAACTGCCCGAGGTGTCGGTAACAAAGGTGAGCGGCGGAGCGACATTCCAGTTTGAGCCGAGACGGTCGCTGCCGCTGACCGTGGTGTAAGCAACCGCGTCAATTTGTCAAGGGGTCAGCGGTACCACTTCGGTGACGAGGTGGCATCGACCGAATACCGATGATGTTGCAAGCCATCGGTTTTGGGCGTGTCCACGGCTATGGTTAACGCTGGCCACCGACCCCTATAGACGAAAGTTTTCGCTCTATGTACGACCCACTTGGGTTGTCGATCGGGACCACGAACCTGGTCGCTGCGCGCAACGAAAGTCCACCGGTTACCCGGCGTTCGGTGCTGACGCTTTACCCGCACTGCGCGCCCGAAGTGGGTGTGCCCGGGGAGAATTCGTACCTCGCCGAGCCCGGCGTGATGATGAAGGGCTTCGTCGAGCGCATCGGTGACTCGGTGGCGCTGGTGTCCGCCGACGGGTCCGCGCACGACCCGGAGCTGCTGACGGTGGAGGCCCTGGACGCGATGGTGCGCGCCGCCGGCGCGGACGCCTCATGCTCGGAGATCTCCATTGCCGTGCCCGCGTACTGGAAACCCGTTACGGTGCAGGCGTTGCGCGACGGTCTGCGCACGCATCTGGGATTCGTCCGCAGCGGCATGGCGCCCCGGCTCGTCTCGGACGCGATCGCGTCGTTGACCGCCGTGAAGTCCGAGCTCGGCCTGCCCGACGAAGGTGTGGTGGGGCTGCTGGACTTCGGTGGCGGCGGTACGTCGGCCACGCTGGTGAATGTCGCGGGCGATTTCGAACTCATCACCGCGACAATGCGTTACGCGGCTCTGTCCGGCAACGAAATCGACCAGGAGTTGCTGCTGCGGGTCTTCGAGGAGCTGGGCCGCGGCAGCGGTATCGACCCGGGCAGCACGGCTGCCGTCGGGCAACTCGGCGAGCTGAGGGAACAATGCCGGCTGGCCAAGGAGCGGCTGTCCACCGACGTGGTCACCGAAATCGCCGCCCAGCTCGGTGAACGCAGCTGCAGCTTCACGCTGAAGCGCGACGATCTCGAAGACCTGATGGCGGATCGGCTGACCGGCTTCATCTACGCCTTCGACGACATGCTGGTGCGCTACCGCAAGAATTGGGCGGACCTGTGCGCGGTGGTGACCGTCGGTGGAGGCGCACACATTCCGCTTGTCGCCGAACGGCTTTCGGTGCACGGGCGCATTCCCGTCCTGACGCCGTCGCAACCCGCACTCGCGGCGGCCTGCGGCGCGCTGGTGCTGGCGTCGCGCGGTGACGAGCTGAGCCTGCGCACGCGGACGTCGATCGGCGTGCTCGCGGCCGCCAACGCCGCCGGCGATGTCGTCGACCTCGGGGCCGGCGACGTGCTGGTGATCGACGACGAGGCGCTGACCGATCGCGAATTGGCGTGGTCGCAGACGGAATACCCCGGCGACGTGCGGGTGCGGTTCGGCGGCGAAACCTACGACGAAGACGGCCCGTCCGGCTGGTCGATGCGCCTGAACGTGATCGACCCGCCCCCGGACCGGCCCTGGCGCCGCCTTCGGCTGTCGCAGCTGATCATCGGGATGTCCGCCCTGGTCGCCATGACGGCGATCGGTGGCGTGGCCTACACGCTGACCGGCATCGAGAACCGCCAGGCCCCGCCCGCGCCCAGCGTCGCGCCATTGCCGGCGCCCCCGGCCAGCCGGCATTGTTCCCTCAGCTCGCCGAGTTGCCCGACGGCAGCCGTGCTGCCCGGGTCGATACCGCTGCCGC
>NZ_LZKH01000230.1:0-35245 GCF_001672745.1 Mycobacterium sp. E1386 | reverse complement strand
TGAACACCAGCTTCCGGGAGATCCGAGCGAACGCGCGCATCATCGTGTTCCTGAGCGTCGCCCTGGTGATCGCGACGGCGGTGGCCGTGTCGTGGACGGCACGGGCGCTGGGCATGGACTCCCACGCGGCGGCCGTGTTGGGCGCCGTGCTGTCCCCCACCGACGCCGCCGCCGTGGCCGGTTTGGCCAAGAAGTTGCCACGCCGATCGGTCACGGTGCTGAAGGCCGAGAGTCTCATCAACGACGGCACGGCCCTGGTCCTGTTCGCCGTCACAGTCCACGTCGCGATCGGCGGCGCGCAAATCACCCCGATCGACCTGGTTGGTCGGTTCGTCGGTTCCTACCTGGGCGGCATCGCCGCGGGACTTCTGGTCGGCGGAGCGGTTACCCTGCTGCGCAAGAGAATTGACGCGCCCCAGGAGGAAGGGGCACTGAGCCTGCTGACGCCGTTTGCGGCGTTCTTGCTGGCGCAGAGCATGGATTGCAGCGGGGTGGTCGCGGTCATGGTCGCGGCATTGATGCTCGCCTACGCCGGGCCGGTGGTGATCCGCGCGCGATCTCGCCTGCAGGCCTACGCGTTCTGGGACAGCGCGACCTTCCTGCTCAACGGCTCGTTGTGGGTGTTCGTCGGAGTTCAGATACCGGGGGCGCTGCGGGGCATCGCCGGCGTGGACGGCGGGATTCGGCACGCCCTGTACATTGCGCTCGCCGTCACCGTCGTGGTGATTCTGTCGCGAATCTTCTGGGGCGAGATCACCGTGCTGTTGATCCGGCTGATCGACCGCCGGGAGGCGCAGCGGGAACGGCGCGTCGACTGGCGTCAGCGTTTCGTCACCGCCTGGGCGGGATTCCGCGGGGCGGTGTCGCTCGCCGCCGCGCTGGCCGTGCCGACGACCACACTCAGCGGCGCGCCATTCCCCGACCGCAGCCTGCTCATCTTCATCGTGGTGGTCGTCATCCTCGTGACGGTCCTCGTCCAGGGCACCACGCTGCCCGCAGTCGTGCGCTGGGCGAAGATGCCCGAAGACGTGGCCCACGCCGAGGAATTGCAGCTGGCTCGCACCCGCGGCGCTCGGGCCGCCCTCGACGCGTTGCCGACGGTCGCCGACGAGGTCGGCATCAGCGACGACCTCCGCAGGCGGCTGCAAAAGGAATACGAAGAAAAGGCCGCGCTGGCCCTCGCCACCGAAAACGACTCGACGAACAGCCACCTGGTCAAGAAGAAGGATCTCGTCCGTAGGGTTCGGCTGGGCATGCTCGAAAGCAAGCGCCGCGAGATCACCGCGCTGCGCAACGAGAACCTCATCGACGACATCGTCCTGCGCGAGCTGCAGAACGAGATGGACCTCGAGGAAGTGCAGCTGCTCGACGCCGCCGACAACGAGTAGGGCCCGTCGGTCGTCGACCGTACAGTCGGCTCCATGTTGCAGACGGTGGCGATCCGCGGCTATCGCTCGCTGCGTGAGCTGATCCTGCCGCTCAGTCGGCTCTCGGTGGTCACCGGCGCCAACGGCGCCGGCAAGTCCTCGCTGTACCGCGCGTTGCGGTTGCTGGCCGATTGCGGCCGCGGCGAGGTCATCGCCTCGCTCGCCCGCGAGGGAGGGCTGCAGTCCGCACTGTGGGCCGGGCCCGAGGAGCTCAAGGGCGCGCGCCGGACCGGCAGGGCCGAGGGCACCGTGCGCACCCGGCCCGTCTCCCTCGAATTGGGCTTCGCCTCAGACGATTTCGGCTATCTGGTCGATCTCGGCATGCCGCAGATGGCCGGGCCGAAGTCGGCCTTCGGCCGCGATCCCGAGATCAAGCGGGAAGCGTTGTTCGCCGGGCCGGTGCTGCGGCCCAGCGCGACGCTCGTGCGCCGGACCCGCGATTTCGCCGAGGTGAGCGCGGATTCGGGCCGCGGATTCGACGAGTTGTCCCGCTCGTTGCCGACGTACCGCAGCGTGCTGGCCGAGTACGCCCACCCGCATGCGCTGCCCGAGCTTGCGGCCGTGCGCGAGCGGCTGCGCGGCTGGCGGTTCTACGACGGCTTCCGCGTCGACGCGGGGGCGCCGGCCCGGCACCCGCAGGTGGGAACGCGCACCCCGGTGCTCTCCGATGACGGCAGCGATTTGGCCGCCGCGATCCAGACGATCATCGAGGCGGGTTTCGACGACCTGAGCCGCGCCGTCGAGGACGCCTTCGACGGCGCGACGGTGTCGGTCGCGGTTCATGACGGGCTTTTCGACCTGCAGCTGCGGCAGCGCGGCATGCTGCGGCCGCTGCGGTCCGCCGAATTATCCGATGGCACACTGCGATTCCTGCTCTGGGCCGCCGCTTTGTTGAGCCCGCAGGCGCCGTCGCTGATGGTGCTCAACGAACCGGAGACCTCGCTGCATCCGGACCTGGTGCGTCCGCTCGCGGGCCTGATCCGCACCGCCGCCGCGCGGACGCAGGTCCTGGTGGTCACCCATTCCCGTGCGCTGCTGGAAGCCACCGGCGACGACGCCGTGGAGATCGAGCTCTACAAGGAGTGGGGCGAGACACGGGTCACCGGTCAGGGGCTGCTGACCACGCCGCCGTGGGACTGGGGCAAGCGCTAACGACCAACAGGCGCGCCCGTGTTTACGAATGCATCGCGGGCGCGTACGAGATGCCGATGATCGTGCCCTCGATGGACTGCAGTCGAGCGACAGTTTGTCCCCACGGCTCGGTGTGTGCGTCGTGCAGCAGAGTGAAGCCCTTCTGTGTCAACTCGTTCGCCGCGACCTGGACGGTGTCGGCGTCCGCGACCTCGAATTCGATGCTGGCCTGGGGCACCGGCCGCTCAGCTGGCCAGTCAGGCGTGCCAAAGCAGGCTTGCGCAGCCTGCGCCAGCGGCCAGACGCCGAAGGAGTTGCACCCGTCGATGCTTTCACTGTGGAGATAGCCGTCGGCTTCCGCGGTCAGGGGCAGGCCAAGCGTGTCCGCGTAGAACCGTCGGCTGACCGCCGGCTCTGGGGTGATCACTGCAACGCTCGTGATGAATTGCACTTCCATGGCTTCACCTTTCAACGCGTTCGGTCGTGGCATAGGTGTGCACAACCCAGGCTAGACGCGCATATCCAAATGTTGCCCATCAGGCAATCTTGCCTACCGGGCAAGTTTTGCGTACTTTTGGGGACATGACCGAACAGTCGGGCGGGTTGCGGGAGCGCAAGAAGGCCGACACCCGCCGTGCCCTCAGCGACGCCGCGCTCAACCTCGCCTTCGAACGCGGGCTGGACAACGTGACGCGCGAGGACATCGCCAACCTGGCCGGAGTCTCGTTGCGCACCTTCAACAACTATTTCGGCGGCAAGTACGAGGCGCTCGCCTACCGGCAGACCGAGCGCATGCGCCGCAGCGTTGCCGCGCTGCGGCAACGCCCGGCCGACGAGCCGCTGTGGACGTCAATCACGCATGTCGTGCTCCAATCCTTGGAGGAAGACTTCGACGACAGGTACGGAGAAGAGAACCTGGTGCCGAGCCGTCAGGAACTCGTCGAAGTGCGAAAAATGCTGATGAACCCTCAGGTGCGTAATGCGTTGCCGCAGGACCTTTTCGACGAGTGGCTCGCGGTGATCGCCGAACGCACCGGCACCGATCCCGAGCGCGACCTGTACCCGCGGCTGGTGGTGGCGATCGTGCGCGCCGTCGGCGACGCCGCGGCCGAGGCCTACGTGCGCGCCGACCCCCCGGTCCCGATCACCGACCTGATCTGTTCCGGCTTCGCCGCCGTGAGCGCCGGCCTGCCCCAACCCGCCAAGCGCAGGGAGAAAACCCATGACTGACGAACACGCCGACATCGTCATCTCCGGTGCCGGCCCCAACGGACTGCTGCTGGCCTGCGAGCTCGCGCTGGCCGGCATCCGGCCCGTCGTGCTGGATGCCCTGCCCGGGCCCAGCTCGGAGCCGAAGGCGAATGGCCTTGTGGGGCAGGTAGTTCGGACACTCGACATGCGCGGCCTATATCAAGAGTTCACGGGCGATCCCAACCCGCCACAGCCGACCTCCGGGTGGATCTTCGCGGCCATGACCCTGGATTTCTCCGGCCTGCCCGACAACCCGATGTACGCGCTGCCCATCCAACAGCCCCGAGTGGTGCGGCTGTTGGAGAAGCGCGCCCGCGGTCTCGGCGTGGATCTGCGCTGGGGACACGAACTGACGGGTTTACGCCAGAAACCGGAAGGTGTTGCGCTGCAGGTGTCTTCGCCCGAACACGATTATCGCATCGACGCCGACTACCTGGTGGGCGCCGATGGCGGACGCAGCCTGGTGCGCAAGACGGTGGGCATCGACTTCCCCGGCACCACCCTCGACATCGTGGGCCGGCTTGCCCACGTGCACGTCCCGGACGAGTACCGCCGCGCCGATGGTGGCCTCGACATCCCCGGGTTCGGCCGGGTCGCCTTCGGTCACACGCGGTTGGACCGCGGCGGACTGATCTACGCCGAGTTCGAACCC
The DNA here is from genome assembly GCF_001672745.1 of Mycobacterium sp. E1386. Taxonomy (NCBI): domain Bacteria; kingdom Bacillati; phylum Actinomycetota; class Actinomycetes; order Mycobacteriales; family Mycobacteriaceae; genus Mycobacterium; species Mycobacterium sp. E1386. The sequence continues at coordinate 30,784 of NZ_LZKH01000230.1, read as the reverse complement.
GGTCGATCGCTGTTCGGGACCCTCGAATTCGGGCCGCCGGTCGAGGACAAACCGATGAGCGTGGCCGAACTGCTCGCAAGTGCCCGCCGAGTCCTGGGCGTCGAGGTTCCCTTCGAGGAGCCGAAAGGCCCTGGACCGCACGCCCTTCGCCGGATCAACGGCCAGAACACCCGGCATGCCGAGCATTATCGTGACGGCCGGGTCCTGTTGCTCGGCGACGCCGCCCACGTGCACAGCGCCATGGGCGGTCCCGGCCTGAACCTGGGCCTGCAAGACGCCATGAACCTGGGCTGGAAGCTGGCCGCCCATCTCAACGGCTGGGCACCACGCGGACTGCTCGACACCTACGAATCCGAACGCCACCCCGTCGGCGAGCGCGTGATGATCCACTCGCAGGCTCAGACCGCGCTCATGCTGCCAGGGCCCGAAGTCGCCGCGCTCCGGGCGCTGCTGGGTGAACTTTTCACCCTCCCTGACGTCGCCAAGCACATGGCCGCGCTGCTGGCAGGCACCGACGTGCGGTACGACGTCGGTGACGACCACCCGTTGTCGGGTTGGCCCGTGCCCGAGCTGACCCTCACCGACGGCCGACGGGTCGCCGAGTTGCTCCACGGCGCGCGCCCGGTGCTGCTCGACTTCGACGGCGGGGTGGGGGCCGCGGCGTCGGCCTGGTCCGATCGGGTGGACATCGTCACCGCGACGCTCGACGACCCGCCCGCCGCGGCGCTGCTGATCCGGCCCGATGGATACGTCGCCTGGGCGGCCAGCGAATTCGGGCCGGCCGACCAAGCCGGCCTGCACGCAGCGCTGCGGCGCTGGTTCGGGCCCGAGTCCAGCGGTTAGGGCGCGGGCCGAGCGGTTCCGGCGATGGGCTGAAAATGAGCGATTGCGGGAGCGACCCACTGCCGCAGGTAATCCCGCAGCTCGGCGCCGCAACGCGGTGGCCGCCCGGGGTCGACGATGAAGGACTGCAGAACCCTGAGCATGAATTCCACCAGGCCGTCGCGCCTGTCGTCAGTGATGCCGGCGCTGTTCCAGTCCACGTTGAACCGGTCGATGATGGAGCGCCCCAGCGCGAGCGCAACATCGGAGGTCACGCTGGCCGAGTAGGCCGCGGCCTTCTCCGGCGTGAGTAGCAGCCCGAGGTATTTGTCCTGGGGAAGCAGTTCCAGGGTGTGGGCGATGCCCTCGACCACCGCCTCGGCGGGGTCGTGAATCGGCTCCACGTGCGCCGCCAACCGGTCGAGGGCGGGACCCACTTCCGACAACGCGGTCGCGATCAACAACGCGTCCGTGCTCGGGAAATACCGGTAAACGGTTTGGCGGGTGACGCCCAGATCGCGGGCGATGTCGCTGATTTTGATGTCCGCGCCTGACTGATCTATCGCGCGGCTCGCCGCGGAAATGATTCGCGCAATGGCTTCGTCGTCGCTCGACGGCAGCGCTCCCGCCCAGCCATGTCTGCGCATCTACCGTGCCCTCACGGTGAGTATGGTCGCATGAGAACCTAACTCAGCGCGACGCCTATTTCCTCGGCAAAGACTTTGACCATGTGTTGCACACCGATCTCGTTGCGGCCGATCACCATATGGTCGTGTTGGCCCTGACGCACACCTTCGCCGCACTGCGGCAGCATCGCGAAGTCCTCGTCGCGCACCGCCGCGTGCACGGCGTCGTAGATCATGTCGTAGCCGCTTCGCTGGTCGTCGGTGGTTGCCGGGATGCGCGCCAACCAGCTGTGCCGCACGGTGCAGCGGGTGGGGGCGCCGGCGGGCAAAATATCGATGACTTCCACGCCCACGTTGCTGTTGGCCAGAATCAGGTTCGGGTAGATCCAATAGATCAGGCCCATGTTGTCCCGGACGTCCCACGATCCGCTTGGATCGGTGTCGAGGTTAACGATCCAGTTGAACGGAAAGCCGAGCCGGTGATGCTTGCCGTACTCGTCGTAGATCGCCACGTTGGGCAGGGCGTTCTGGCCAATCAGGCTGTCGCCGTGGACGAATGGGAAGTGGTATCCCTCTGCGAACGCTTCCAGTGCCCCCTTCCACGACACCTCGGAGACGAACTCGCGGTGCGCGTGATACCCGAAGGACTCGTAGTCGAGTTCGACCAGCTGTGAACGCAGCGGACCCAGGTGCGCGTCGACGTCGATGGCGCCGTCGGCGCTGAGCACCGCCCAGATGAAGCCGTACGCTTCCTGACTGGGCAACTCCATGAGCCCGTAATCGTCGGTGTCGACCCCGGCGAAGCCGGATTTGCCTGGGACGCTGAACAACTCCCCGGTGTTCTTGTACGTCCACGCGTGATAGGGGCAGGTGAAGCGAGAGGCGTTGCCCGCGCCGCATGCGGGCATGGCGCCGCGGTGACGGCAGTAGTTGAGAAACACATGACTGGCTCCCGAGCGGTCCCGGGTCACCAGCAGCGAACTGCCTAGCACCGAGCGGACTTCGAAGTCGTTCGGATTGGGCAGCTGGACACTCGGCAAGATCGCCAGCGGGGTCCGTCGCAGAATCTGCGACTCCTCGATGTCCTCGACTTTCGCGTCCCGGTAGTAGTGCAGCGGCACTCGCAGCACATCCGCGGCCAGGTCGGTCGTCTTGTCCAACACGAGCCGCAACGCCCGCCGCGTCAAATCGTCGTTGAGTTCGACCGGCCGCACGCTCTCGATCGTCACGCCTCGGACCATACACTGGAGTACATATGGATGGTCAACCCCTCGCGACTCTTCGTATCGCGGCTCGCCTCGACCCGTGCTTGGCTGGGGACATGGCCCCCACGAACCCCGGTGAGCCCGTACGCAGCGCGCAGAAGGTCGTCGACGTCTTGTCAGCGCAAGGCGTGCAGTACGTCTTCGGCGTGCCGGGCGCGAAGATCGACGCCGTCTACGACGCCCTGCTCGACGCGGGCCCGCAGCTGGTGGTGTGCCGCCACGAACAAAACGCCGCCTTCATGGCCGGGGCGATCGGTCGCCTCACCGGCATCCCCGGCGTGGTACTGGTGACCTCCGGCCCCGGGACCACCAATCTGGCCACCGGCCTGCTGACCGCCAACACCGAACAAGATCCCGTCGTCGCGCTCTGCGGTGCGGTGCGCCGCCAGGATCGGCTCAAACGTACGCATCAGTCGATGGACGCCGCCGCGATGCTCCGGACGGTCACGAAATTCACCGGCGAGGTCAACGACCCCGACAACACCGCCGAGGCCACTATCGGCGCGTTCCGCGCCGCACAGAGCGAACCGCGCGGGGGGGCCGCCGTCGTGCTGCCCGCCGATGTCCTGGCCGCCCCCACCACGGCGAGCATCCCGGGCCGACAGTCGATTCCGCCGTTGGCGGCCGCGCCCGCCGCGGCCGTCGCGACGGCGACCGAGCTGATCCGCGGTGCGCGGCGACCGGCCCTGTTGGTCGGGATGCGCGGCGCCGACCCGGACAGCTGCCTGGCGTTGCGCGCCCTGGTCGCCACGACTGGGTTGCCCGTCGTCGAGACCTTTCAGGCCGCGGGGGTGATCTCCCGCGCGTTGGAGGGCAACTTCCTCGGCCGGGTCGGACTGTTCCGCAACCAGCCCGGCGACGTCGTCCTCGGCCACGCCGACGTCCTGGTCACCATCGGATACGACTCGGTCGAATACGACCCCGTGCTGTGGAACACCGACGCCGCGCGCACCGTCGTGCACATCGACTCGGTTCCCGCCGACATCGACAACCACTACCAGCCCGCCGTGGAACTGCTGGGCAACATCGCGGCGACGCTCACCGCGCTGACCGACCAGCTGGCCGGCCTGACCCTGACGGACGACTACCAGGGCGAGATCGCCGTACAGCGAAAAGCGTTGAGCGACATCGATATCACCGCCGGTAGCGCCACGCCCGGGGGCCCGGGCCTCAACCCCGTCGCCGTCGTGCTGCGGCTGCGTGAAGAACTCGACGACACCGCTACCATTACCTGCGATGTCGGCTCGGTCTACATCTACCTAGCCCGGCATCTCCGCGTCTACGAGCCGCGGCGGCTGCTGTTCTCCAACGGGCAACAGACCTTGGGCGTGGCGCTGCCCTGGGCGATGGCCGCCTGCCTGGTGCGGCCCGGAACGCCCGTGGTGTCCGTCTCCGGCGACGGCGGGTTCCTGTTCTCCGCCCAGGAACTCGCCACCGCTGCCCACCTGGGGCTGACGTTCACCCACATCGTCTTCCGGGACAACAGTTATGACATGGTCGGCTTCCAGGAACTCCTCAAGTACGACCGAAAATCGGGTGTCGAACTGAGCGACTACGACCTGGTGTCCTACGCGGCGGCCTTCGGCGCCCGCGGCTACCGGGTCAACACGTTGGACGAGTTCACCACCGCCCTGCGCCAGGCGTTGGCCGAGGACGGGCCGTCTCTGATCGACGTGCCCGTGGACTACAGCCGGAACACCGACCTTGCCGCACAGCTGCACGACGACCCCTTCGAATAGGACCATGGACACACATATCGGCGCCTACGAGCGCTTCCGCCGTTGGGCGACAACGCTTCTCACCCACCAACGCGCGGATGATGCCGAGGTGTATCAGTTCTCGACGATCAGCGCGCTGCTCGAGGGCGTGTACGACGGCGACGTCACCGTTGCCGAGATCCTGCGCCACGGCGACTTCGGCCTGGGCACCTTCAACCACCTCGACGGCGAGATGGTCGTTCTCGACGGCGTCTGTTATCGGTTGCGCGCCGACGGCACCGCCAGCCGGGCCGCGCCGACCGATCGCAGCCCCTTCGCGGCGGTCACCCGGTTCCACAGCGACTTCGAGATCGCGATCCAGGCCCGCACCGGCCGCGCTGATGTGACGGCCGCGATCGACCGTGAAATCAAAAGCGCCAACCTGATTTACGCGATCCGGATCACCGGGCACTTCGCCGAACTGCACACCCGCACCGTGATGGCGCAGCAGCCGCCCTACCCGCCGCTGACCGACGCCACCGAAGAGCAGGCCGAGACCGTGTTCACCGACGTGTCGGGCACGGTGGTCGGATTCCGCACGCCCGACTTCGAGCAGGGCATCTCGGTCGCCGGTTATCACCTGCACTTCCTCAACAGCGAACGCACCGGCGGGGGCCACATCCTCGATTTCACACTCGAACGCGGAGAGGTCGCGGTCAGTGGGGCTTCGCAGCTGCATCTGAGCCTCCCGACTTCAGGCGACTTCCTCGGCGCGCGGCTTTCCGGCGCCGACGTCGACGAACGGATCAACAAAGCCGAGGGCCCCAAGGGCTAGCCGGTTCGGCGGAATTCATGGACTGTTCAGGTCAGCGCCAAGTCCACATTGTTGAATGCACACGCGCACCGCGTGTCCTCACGTTATGCGCGTTGTACAGGTCGCCAACTTCTATGGCCCTCGCTCCGGCGGCCTTCGCACCGCGGTGGACCGGCTGGGCGCCGAATATTGCGCCGGCGGGCACGAGGTGTTCCTGATCGTTCCCGGCCAACGCGCCGAACGCAGCCGACTGCACACCGGTGTGGTGCGAATCACCCTGCCCGCCCGGCTGATTCCCCTCACCGGCGGCTATCGCGCGGTGCTGCCCGGGCCGGTCAAGGCGCTACTGGAGGCGTTGCGGCCCGACGCCCTAGAGGTCTCCGACCGGTTGACGCTGCGGTCACTGGGGCGATGGGGGCGCGACCACGGCGCCACGACGGTCATGATTTCCCACGAACGGCTGGATCGGCTTGTGGGACAAATCCTTCCGCGCCGCGCCGCGGTGAAATTCGCCGACCTGGCCAACGCGCGCACCGCGGCCGATTACGACACGGTGGTGTGCACCACCGGTTTCGCACGCGAGGAATTCGACCGCATCGGCGCGACGAATACCGTGACGGTCCCGCTGGGCGTGGATCTGCAGACCTTCCACCCGCGCCGGCACTCGTACCTGGTGCGGCGGCGCTGGGCCGACCCGGCCCAGCTGTTGGTGGTCCATTGCGGCCGGCTGTCGGTGGAAAAGCGGGTCGACCGCAGCATCGACGCGATTGGCGAGTTACGCCACGCCGGGGTCGATGCCCGGCTCGTCGTCGTCGGCGAGGGGCCGTTGCGGGCCAGACTGGAGCGGCAGGCCGCGCGCCTACCGGTGGACTTCACCGGTTTCGTCTCCGATCGATACACGGTGGCCGGGCTGCTGGCGTCGGCCGACGTGACGCTGGCGCCCGGGCCGCACGAGACCTTCGGGCTGGCCGCGCTGGAGTCGCTGGCCTGCGGGACACCGGCGGTGGTTTCGCGCACCTCGGCGTTGACGGAGATCATCACCGCGGACAGCGGCGCTTCGGCGGACAACCACCCGGCCGCCATCGCGCGGGCGGTCAGCGCCATCACCAGCCGCCCCGAGCACCATCGCCGAGTCTCCGCACGACGCCGTGCCGAGGACTTCACCTGGCACCGGGCGGCGACGGGCATGCTGGCCACATTGGGGGCGCCGGCACTGCACGATGACCCCGACGACGCCGAGCACACGGCTTAACTATCCCCGGAACGCTCCGGCTTCCAGCCGACGTACGTCAGGTACAGCCCGGCGGAGGCGAGGCAACCGAACAACACCCAGATCGCCGCGGACATGCCCGAGGTGTAGATCGCATCTCCGGCCGCGTCGTAGGCGCGGGGCACGGTCAACAACAGCACGCCGCGGATCACGAAAAACCAGCCCACACCCGACACAATGACGGCCGCCAGGCTGCGCCAATACTGGTGAAACGCGATGATGAAGATCCCGCCCATCAGCAGAATCGCCCCATAAAGCCAGGGCCACATGGGATTTGCCTTGAACTCCGTGAACAGCTCCCGCATGTACGAGCCGCGGACGGCGACGGTGATCGGCACGATCGTGAGGTAGGGCCCCAGCACGCGGGCGAACATGCGGGTACGGGTCTGCGATTGCTCGGGGGTGCTCATTTGCCGCTGAACTCCTCAAAAGTCGGAGGCAGCCCACGATCCGGGCGGATACGGCGGAACCACGCCGGCGAGGGCGCCATCGGTGAGCTTGCACAGGGTGTCGGAAATCGTTCCGGCGTTGGCCAATACCTTTACGTCGCTTCCCGGCGCGACGCGCGCAATCACCGCCTGCCAGAAGTAACCGACGCCGCCGTGTTCGTACCAGACGAACCAGTCGGCGTCGCGATTGCCGGCGCGAATCAGCCGGCGGAACGGCAACGTCGGATCGCTGACAGCGTCGGTCGCGTTGAACGGCGCGCCGATGTCGGCGATGGGCGGCAGAAGCTTGGTCAGCTCGGGCGGCAGTTGGGACAGGTGCTGCACTTCTCGGACCGGTGTCGTCAACGCGCACTGGGTGTTTGGTGTCGCTTCCGCGGGCACGGCCGTCACCAGAGCCAACGCGGCTGCCAGACAACCGCTGAACCAAATATCAATGCGCGCCACGACCTGCTCCATCTGCTTGCCGCTCACCCCGACGCTACGCCACCGTTTGCTGATGAGAAACGACTTTGCGCGGCCGCTAGGCTCTGTGCTGACGATCAGGGAGGTGAATCGGTGAGAGCCCGGAACCAGGTGTTGATCACTGTCGCGGAGTTGGCGGGCCTCCTGGAGTCCGGTGATCCGGTAACCATCCTCGACGTGCGGTGGCGCCTCGACGAGCCCGACGGGCGGCCGGCCTACCTGGACGGCCACCTACCGGGCGCGGTGTACGCGTCCCTCGAAGACGAACTCAGCGATCACACGATCGCCGGACGCGGCCGTCACCCGCTACCTTCGGGAAGCGATCTGCAGGTCGCAGCCCGCCGGTGGGGAATCCGGGACGACGTGCCGGTGGTGGTTTACGACGACTGGAATCGCGCAGGTTCGGCGCGCGCCTGGTGGGTGTTGACGGCGGCCGGCCTGCCCGACGTCCGCATCCTCGACGGCGGCCTGGCCGCCTGGCGATCGGCCGGGTGCAGCCTCCAAACCGGGGAGGTGACACCGCAGCCCGGGAATGTGACTGTGCCGCACAATGATCTGTATGCCGGAGGCCGACCCACCCTGACCGTCGAGGACGCCGGTGACGGCGCCGTCACGTTGCTCGACGCGCGTGCGCCCGAACGCTTCCGCGGGGAGGTCGAACCGCTCGACCCCGCCGCCGGGCACATCCCCGGCGCCACGAACCTGCCCAGCACCGCCGTCCTGGCGGCCGACGGCACCTTCGTCGGCGTCGACGCGCTCGATCAGCTTCTGGCCGAACGCGGCGTCGACCACGCCGGCCCGTTGGGCGCCTACTGCGGGTCGGGCGTGACCGCCAGCGTCACGATCGCCGCGCTCGCGGCGCGTGGTCGGGAGGCGGCGCTGTTTCCCGGTTCGTGGTCCGAGTGGTGTTCGGACCCCGCCCGCCCCGTCGCCCGCGGTCCCGAGTAACGGTCACACACCGCCCCAGCTCTGCAGGAAGGCGGCGGTCACCCGGGCGGCGTTATTCGCCGCGATCCGCTTGTAGCAGAAGAACTGAAACGGAAAGCCCGGCAGGTGAAGCGGATCGCCCGGCCCGTCCGTAATCCCCCGAATGCCCAGGAACGGGACACCGTGCGCATCGGCGACGGCCTGCGCCGCCGCGGTCTCCATGTCGGTCGCATCGAAGGCCGGGTCCGACGTCGAGACGATGTTCAGATTGCTGATCAGAGCGCTTCTGAGCCAGCGACCGGCCGCCTGCCGGAAATTGCCCGTGTACCGCAGCGACCGGTCGGGCGCGCGGCGGGGCTGGCAGCCGAAAACGTCGCCGCCGTTCGGGATACAGGGAAACGCCACGCCGTTGTTGTTGTCCCAACTGCAACCGTCGCCACCGACGACGATTCGCGGCCGGCGTCCCAGATCGATCCTCCGGGTGACGCTTTCCAATGCGACGGAGAGTTTCTCGGCCGCGGCCAGCATGCCCGGATCAACCGGGCGAAACGTCGTGCCGTCGTCCAATGTCCAGCGCGCAGGTACGGCCACGTCCGCGATGCTGGTGCGCGCCGCCCCGCCGGCGACACCCGAAAACACCACCGCGCCAATCTCGAGGCGGGCCAGGGCAGCCTCGGTGGTGTCGACGGCGTTCACCAATCCGATCCCTGTCATCGCCACGATCACCTTCTTGCCGGCGATCGAGCCGAGGTAGAAGTGCCGACGGTCGACGATCACCACCGGTTCGGGATCGAGCGTCGTGTGCGATAGCACCGCGTCTGCTTCGGCCGGAAAGGCCGACAGCACCAGCGTGCGCCCTTCGCCGTCACCCGCGACACCCACCGCACCAGTAAACGCCACGTTGACCGCGGCCGGACACGGCGGCTTTGCTGATTCCGGCCCTTCGCGCGCGGACCGGGGGTTAGTCTCAGCGGCGTTGCAGGCAACCCGGGGGCGCGCCACAGAGGAGCACGTTCATGCTCGAAGTGATCGAAAGGACGCCGCCCCGCGAATCCCACAAGCCGCCGGTACTATTCGTCCACGGCGCGTGGCACGGCGCCTGGTGTTGGGACGAGCATTTCCTGGACTTCTTCGCGGACAAGGGCCACCGCGCGTTGGCGCTGAGCCTTCGCGGTCACGGAAAGAGCCCGGCTCTGAAGTCGATGCGGTTCTGTTCGATCGCGGACTTCGTTGCCGACGTCGCCACGGTCGCGGACGGCTTGCCCGAACCACCGGTGATCGTCGGCCATTCGATGGGCGGCTTCGTCGTCCAGAAGTACCTGGAGTCGCACGACGCTGCGGCGGCCGTGCTGCTGGCGTCGGTACCCCCGAACGGCATCCGCGGATTCTTGGCGCGCAGGTTCAAGCGGCACCCGTGGTACACCGCCACCGGCCTGGCCAGGACCAGGTCGCTGCGCGGTGTCGGCGGCACACCGGAATTGGCCCGCGAGACCTTCTTCTCGCAGTCGCACTCTGGAGCCGACGTGGCGCGCTATACCGCCGAACTCTGCGAGGAGTACGCCCTCAAGATCGCGCTCGACATGTTGTGGCTCGACAGACCCAGGCCACACCTGGTGAGCACACCGCTGTTGGTGTTGGGAGCCGAAGACGACGTGTGCTTCACGACGCGAGAAGTCCGGGCGACCGCGGCCGCCTACGACACCGAAGCGGAAATCTTCCCTAAGATGAGCCACGACATGATGCTCGACCCCGGGTGGCGCGCCGTCGCCGAGAGAATCCACGCCTGGCTCGAAACGTGCGTGCCCGCAAGATGACTGCGCGATGACGGGACGGCTCGACGGCAAGGTCGCGATCATCACCGGGGCCAGCACCGGGCTGGGGCCCGTGCTGGGCGCGCTGTTCGTCCGAGAGGGCGCCAAGGTGCTGCTGGCCGCGCGACGCGAAGAGCTGGTACGCGAGGCCGCCCGCGCCGCGGGGCCCGGAGCCATCGCGATGCGCGCGGATGTCACCGACGAAGATGACGTCGCGGCCATGGTGGCGCGAGCCGTCGCCGAGTTCGGCGAGGTCGACATCCTGTGCAACAACGCCGCCGCGCCCGGAGAAGACCGCTGGATCTGGGAGCAGACCCTGGACAACTGGAACGCCACGATCGCCATCGACGTCACCGCGGCGATGCTGTGCACCCGGGAAGTGCTCAACCAGTCGATGCTGGCGCGCCGCCGCGGCGTCATCCTCAACTTCTCTTCCACGGCAGGCTATTCCGGCATCGTCCGCAAGACCCACTACGTCACCGCCAAGGCATCGCTTCGGGCGTTCACCAAGACCGTCGCGCTGGAGGTCGGGCCCTACGGCATCCGGTGCAACTGCATCGTGCCCGGGGCCATCGATACCGAGCTGTGGCGGCGATGGGTGCAACGCACGGCCGACGAGCGGGGAATCGATTTCGCCACTCAGCGGGCCAAAACCGTCAACGGCGTTGCCCTGCAGGATATTTCCACACCCGAAGACGTCGCCAACCTGGCATTGTTCCTGGCCAGCGACGAAAGCCGCACCATCACCGGCCAATCTATCCCCGTCGACGCCGGAGGGTACATGCAGGGATGAGCGCCCCACGCCTCTCGGTGGCCACGCCCGTGGTGACGATGTTTCCGAAGACCAGCGGCGACTGGGAGAAAGACGCTTCCATCGACGATCTGGCGCGGATCGCCGAGGCCGCGGATCGGGTCGGCTACCACCATCTGACCTGCAGCGAACACATCGCCCTGCCCGCGGCCGAGACGCTCCGACGCGGTACCCGCTATTGGGATCCGCTGGCCACCTTCGGCTACCTGGCCGCCCGCACTCAACGAATTCGGTTGGCCACCAATGTGCTGGTGCTCGGGTACCACCATCCGCTCGAGATCGCCAAACGCTACGGCACGCTGGACAAGGTCAGCGGCGGCCGGCTCATCCTCGGCGTCGGCGTCGGCAGCCTCAAAGAGGAATTCGAGCTCGTCGGCGCACCCTTCGACGACCGCGGACCGCGGGGTGACGACGCCCTCAAGGCGCTGCGCGCCTCGCTATCCGTGCCCGAACCCGCCTACCACGGCGAGTTTTACTCGTTCGACGGCATGGTCGTCGACCCGTGCGCGGTGCAGGACCGCGTCCCGATCTGGATCGGCGGCCGGACGGTGCGGTCGCTGCGCCGCGCCGCGACCCTGGCCGACGGTTGGGCACCCTTCAACGTGACGCTGTCCCAGGCGCGGGACTGGTTGCGCCGCTTCGATCTTCGATCCGGGTTCGAGGTCGTCCTGCCACCGTCGACAGCGCTGGACCCGATCAACGAACCGGAACAGACCCGCGACGCCATCGGCGAGGCCGCCGCGCACGGCGCCACCATCGTGCCCGCCGTCTTCCGCCACACCTCGCTGCAGCATTACCTGGACAACCTGCAGGCGCTCGCCGAGCTACACTCCCCCGGCGGCGCCGCGTGATCCGCGTCAGGGCAGGCATATTCAGCCTCACCGCCGCCGCGCCGGCCGACGACGACGGCAGCTATCTGCGCTGGCACCTGCTGGATCACATGCCGGAGCAGTATCAACTTCCCGGCATCGTGCACGGGCTGCGCTGGATCGCCGACGGCGATTATCCCCAGCACCGGCTGGCGGCCCACGGCCCGCTGGGTGAGGTCGGCAACGCGGTGCACTATCTGGTGAGCGACCCCGTCGAGCAGACCTTCGACGACTTCGTCACCCTCGGCCGCGCGCTGCGCGAAAACGGCCGGTTTCCGGTCGTCCGGCCGTCCCTGCAAGTCGCCGGCCTGCGCTTGCTGCAGTGGCAGAGCGCCCCGCGGGCCCTGGTCTCCGCCGAGGTGGTGCCGTTCCGGCCGCACCACGGCATCGTGCTGATCGTCGAAGAACCCGTCGGCGGACGCCGCCCGGATGAGTGGCTGCAGTGGTTGCATGCCGAGCACCACCCGGCGCTGCTCGGCGTGCCGGGCACGGCCGGCGTCTGGACCTTCGGTTCCAGTGCCGGGTGGAGCCGCCACCTACCGCAGGGCTGGCGAACGGACCACCAATACATCACCGTCGTCTACCTCGACGACGACCCGCTGACCACGACCCGCGCCCTGGCCCCCGTCATCGAAGAGCGGTGGCGATCGGAGGCGGTACGGCCCATCTTCGCCGGACCGCTGCGCAGCATGGTCGGTTGGGAAGCCTGGCGGTAAACCCCGCGGTTGACTGGCCGCCAGAGAAATGAGACCTTCCCGAAACGAAGGGAACCTATTGTCCTCGCTGACGAAGGAGGTGAGATGACGAATCGGTATGTGCTGGCGGCCGCCGGGATCGTGCTGGCGGCCGGTTTGTCCGGGTGTTCGGGCAAGGGCGGCCAGCCGGCGTCCACCCCGAGTTCGAGTCCGGTTGCCGTGACCACGACCGTCATGATCGACGGGAACAAACACACGATGACCACGGGGGTCAACTGTGCCAGTTCGGCGGCGCAACCGAACGCGTCCCCACCCGAATCCGGGGATTTGACCACCCGCATCACCGTGCACGACGACACGGCGTCGGTGTCGCTGGCCCTGTCCGACGAGAAGCCGCCCATGGTGGACGGATTCGCAATTTCTCTCACGCTGGCCAACGGTCAGTACCAACTGCCCTACCAGTCGACCAAGTCGGCCTCCCAGGTCCAGGCAACCAAGCAGGGCAAGAGCTACACGGTGACCGGGACCGGCCAGGCGACGACGCCCGGCCAAAGCGGCACGCGCCCGGTGACTTTCGGGGTGCACGTCACCTGCCCGTGACCGCGGCGCCGCGGGAGTGGTTGTCTACCGCGACCAGCTCTGCGATGCTGGCAGCTTGGACATCTTCGCGCAGTGGCAAACCGGCGGCACTGAACTGCATTGGCGGTCAACGACCGCCGCCAACGGCGGGCACGAAGTCGCGGTGTTCAGTCGCCGCTGCGGCACGCCCGGCGCCCCCGCCCTGGTCCTGGTGCACGGCTTCCCGACGTCGAGCATCGACTTTTTCGCCCTGGCCGGCGAATTGGGTTCCGAGTTCGACATCTACCTGCTGGACTTCCCCGGTTACGGCCTGTCCGACAAGCCGGCCGAGCCGTACGTCTATTCGCTCTACGACGACGCGCGGCTGCTGGTCTACGCGATCACCCAGGTGTGGAACCTGAGCGAATACCGCATGCTCACCCACGACCGCGGCAGCAGCGTCGGCATGATCGCAATGGAGATGCTGGCCGCCCTCGATCCGCCGGTCGTGCCCGTCGACCTCATCGTGACGAACGCCAACATCTACCTGCCGCTGTCCAACCTCACCGCGTTCCAGACCGCGCTGCTCGACCCCGCGACCGGCCGGCCCACCGCGGAGGCGACGACGCCGGAGCTGCTGGCGGCCGGCCTGGGGGCCAGCACGTTCATGCCACGGCGAACACTGGACGACCCGGAGATCGCCGCGTTGGCGAAGTGCTTTGCCCACAACGACGGAATCCGCGTGCTGCCCGACACCATCCAATACCTGCACGAGCGCGCCGCTGACGAAACAGGTTGGCTGGAGGCACTTTCCAAGAGGCCGGTCAACACCACCGTGGTGTGGGGGCTGCACGACAACGTCGCGCCGCTGCGCGTGCCCAATCATGTCTGGCAGATGTATCTGAAGAACAAGCCCGGCCGCAACCGCTATTGGGTGGTGCCCGGCGCCGACCACTACCTGCAATGCGACGCGCCCGGCCAACTGGCCGAGATCGTCCGGCTCACCGCCGAGGGCGGGGACATCCCGCTGCAGACGCTCGGCAATCAGCCCGACGGCGCGGTGCTCGTGGACCAAAGCGCGCCCTAGCCTTGCGCCGAGTGCGCGGCAGGCCGCACGTTCGGGCGCGAGTGTGCGGCTGGCCGCACACTCGGCGGGCAGTCGCTGAGCCCGTCCGGCAAGTCAGCCGGTGGCGACGGGCAGGCGCGCCCACCCGCGGACGCTCGCGGTATGCGCCCGCTGGGCGCTGGCGTAGTCGACTTCCCAGTCGGGCCAGCGCTTGAGGACCTCTTCGAGGGCCACGCGGCCTTCCATCCGCGCCAGCGCGGAGCCCAGGCAGAAGTGCAGGCCCTGCCCGAAACTCAGGTGGCCGCCACCGCGGTGGATGTCGTAGCGGTCCGGATCCGTGAAGCGGCGATCATCCCGATTGGCAGAACCGTTGAGCAGCAACATGTATGAGCCCTCGGGCACGACGCGACCGTAGAGCTCGGCGTCCTGCGCCACGTAGCGGGCCTGCACCGGTGACGGCGGCTCGTAGCGCAGCGTCTCCTCGACGGCGCCGGGGATCAGGGACGGGTCGGCAACCAGTTCCCGGCGCTGATCCGGGTGGTCGGACAGCAGTTGTCCCATGAAGCCGATCAGCCGGGCCGTGGTCTCGTTCCCGGCGCCGGCGATCATGGCGGTGTAGGCCAGCACCTCGGTCCGCGACAACGGCCGCCGGGTGCCGTCCGGTTCCTCGATCTCGGCCCGCAACAGGTCGGTCATCAGGTCGTCGGACGGGTGATCGGCCCGCCATTCGATGTACTCGGCGAACACGACGATGCTCTCCTCGAACAGCTTCGCGTTCACCGCGGCCGGGTCGCGCTCCTCGGACAACTCGATGTAAGCCCCGCCGCGATCGCGGATCTTGGCCTGATCCTGCTCGGGAATACCCAACAAATAACCGATGGTCCGCATCGGCATCATCGCCCCGAGATCGGCGATGAAGTCGAAGCCGCCGGAACCGACCAGCGGATCCAGCTCCCGAACACAGAACCCACGCACCAGGTCCTCCACAGCCAGCATCCGGCGCGGCGTGAAGACCCGGGACAGCAGGCGGCGGTGCAGGTCGTGCAGCGGCGGGTCTTCGAACAACAGAATGCCCGGCGGCACTTCGATATTGGCGAACAAGATGTCGGCCGTGGTTCCGCGGCCGGATCGGTACGTCTGCCAGTTCGGCAGTTCGCGCGCCACGTCGTCGTAGCGGCTCAGCGCGTAGAAGTTGTACTTCTCGTTGTAGTACAGCGGCGCCTCTTCGCGCATGCGCTTCCACACCGGGTACGGGTTGTCGTCGATGTCGGAGTCGAACGGGTCGTAGTACAAGTCGATCGTGCTGGTGCCTGACATTTGTCAGTCCCTTCGCTCAGTCGTTTCGGTGTAGGAAGCCGTGCAGGATCGCCTGGGTGAGTTCTTCGACGATGACCTCTCGAGATGGCGGCTTGGCGCCGAAGTAGGTGGAGCGCAACGCGGCCATGCCCGCGACCATCGCCACCGTCGAGTGAGCGGGCAGGTCGGGATGGTCCGACCGCAGTCCCCGCAAATGCATGCCCTCCGCGCTGATCTCCCCGAGCGCCGTGATCGCCTGCCTGATCTCGGCGATGCCGGCGTCGGCCTTCTCCTCCTCGCTGAGTGCCTCCGACGCCATCAGCGTCAGCAGCAGGCCCTGGTGTTCGACGAACACGTCGTAGAGCTGTCCGACGAAATGCCGGGCCAGCTCTTGCTCGCCGGTCTCCTCGGGCACCACCGATTGCCAGGTCCGGCCGAACTCGGCGACGAAGTCGGTGAACGGTTGGACGAGCGCCTCGCGAAACAGTGCCGCCTTCGAACCGAAATGCCGAAACAACAGATGCTCGGTAACGCCTGCGGCCTGGGCGATTTCACGCGTGGTCGTGCTGCGGTAGTCCTGGCGGGCGAAGCGCGCCCGCGCGGCGTCGAGGAGCAGCCCCCGCGGGGCACCACGGGGGCGGCGAGTCGTCGCCGCCGGTGGGCTGCGCTTGGTGGGTGGCCGCTGGGGCACAGTTTCGCTCCTGATCCGACGGTTGACTGCCTTTAGGATAGTGTGCACTGTCTAATGAGTCGAGCGTTGGAAGGGGTGCGACCGTGGGCGCCGTCATCATGCTGGGCACGTTGTTCGGGCTGATCGTCCTGATATTCGGGCTGGTGCTGCGCTTTGACCCGCAGGCACGCCGGACTCAAGGCCACGACCGGTGAGCTCCCAGATGACGCCCGTGATGCAGGCAGCCAGTGACTTCGCGCTGATCGGGGGTATCGGGTTCACCGCCCTCGGCGTGTACCTCAGCGTTCGGCGCCGCCGCCTCCACCCCCTCCTGCTGCTGTGCATCTCGGCAATCTCGTTTTCGTGGATCGAGGCGCCCTACGACTGGGCGATGTACGCACAGTTCCCGCCGGCCATCCCCCGCATGCCGTCGTGGTGGCCGCTGAACGTGACGTGGGGCGGACTGCCGTTGTTCGTTCCCGTCGGCTACATCTCCTACTTCGTGCTGCCGGCCGTTACCGGCACGGCGCTCGGGCGATGGTTGAGCGGACGGTTCGGATGGCGAAGGCCCCCAACGCTGTTGGTGGTCGGTCTTGTCGGCGGCTTCTGCTGGGCGCTGTTCTTCAACGGGTTCCTGGGCGCCAAGCTCGGCGTGTTCTACTACGGCCGGGTGATTCCCGGGCTGGCGATCCGCGAGGGCACCGTGCATCAGTACCCGCTGTACGACTCCCTCGCGATGGCCATCCAGATGATGGTCTTCACCTATCTGCTCGGCCGCACCGACCCGCAAGGACGAAACGTCATCGAGATGTGGGCCGAGAACAGGTCGAAGAGCCGACTCGGCTCGTCGCTGCTGTCCGTCGTCGCTGTGATCGTCGTCGGAAACGTTCTCTATGGCGCGGTTTTCGCGCCACACCTCGTCACAAAGCTGGGCGGCTGGGTGACCGCGGGCCCGACGGAGCAGTTGTTCCCGGGCGTGCCGAATCAACCCAAGTAGTTCACCCAAGCGCCTGCGGCAGCACGACCTCGCCGACGCGCTTCAGATACGGCCATGCGACGTCCGGTGGCAGCCCGCCGCACAGCGGTGACAGGTTGAGCACCTGGCCGGCGCGGACCCGCGAAACAGCTTCTGGCACAGAGATAATCACGTGCGACGTCCCGGTCGCACGCAGCTCGTCGACGGTGTTGACGTGGCTGAAGCCGGCCGTGGTCTCGTCCCCGGGGTTCCAGGCGGCATAGGTGCGCACATCGTGCAGCAGATGCTCGCCGATCTCTTTCCACGCCTGGTCCACGTCGTCGGCGACGAAGACGACCGAGGGCGTGTCGCGGTCGGGAAAGAAGGTGGGCCCGGGCTGATGGCCGTGCTCGCGGCAGGCCTCCTCGTAGGCCTCCTGCATGCCTGGTGCGTTGGCGTTGCCCAGCATGCCCAGGCCGTACCTGCCGGCCCGGCGGGCCGCCGCCAACGTTCCGCCGCCCCACATCAGTCCCGGGCCGCCGGGCGTCAGCGGGCGCGGTGTCATGGTGATCCGCCGTCCGTCTTCGACGACGGTTTCACCGGCGAGCAGTCGCCGCAACAGCGCGAGTTTCTCGTCGCAGACGCGGCCACGCGTCTTGATCGGCACGCCGAAGTGCTCGAACTCCTCGGGCCGATAGCCCAAAGCCAGGATGTAGGACGCCCGCCCGTTGCTGATGATGTCGAGGACCGCCATGTCCTCGGCGAGACGCACGGTTTCGTAGAACGGAAGGATCAGGATCAGGCTCAGCGCCAGACGCTGCGTTCGCGCGGCTACCGCCGAGGCCAGCAAGAGCGGTGACGGCAGGTAGCCGTCCTCGGACCCGTGGTGCTCACAGAGCACGGCCGCCAAACCGCCGTGGTCCTCGGCCCAGGCGCACATTTCGGGTGCCGCGGCGTACAGATCGGTTGGGGGCGCTGCCCATTCAGGATCGCGCATGTCGAAACGCAGTGTGTACACGGCAGACTCCTAGGAGACCTAATCTTTGTGCTGCACGTTACACCTTCAGTCGAAGACGTAAAGCGGTAGCGGCGTGGGGATGTCCAGCGACTCAGCAGGCCCGGCGGCGCGGCGTGAACGCCGTACCGTATGTCGTTGCGGCAGAACCGGGATTGCTCAGTGCGGTGGGCCTGCCGTTGACGATCCCGCAGCACGCGTTTGTCGCCGGGTAGGTCGCGCCGGTTACTCTGCGGGCGTGACCTTCAACCCGCTCGAGGAGCTCACGCTGGAGCAACTGCGGCTCCGCACGAGCATGAAATGGCGTGCGCATCCGGCCGACGTTCTGCCGCTGTGGGTCGCCGAGATGGACGTCATGCTGGCCCCCACCGTGGCCGAGACCCTGCGGACGGCCATCGACAACGGCGACACCGGATATCCGTGCGGCACCGCGCTGGCCGAAGCGGTCAGTCAATTCGCCTCCGAGCGGTGGCAGTGGCACGACCTGGACGTCGCGCACACCGCGATCGTCCCGGACGTCATGCTCGGCGCCGTCGAGCTGTTGCGTCTGGTCACCGACCGGGGCGACGCCGTCATCGTCAACCCGCCGGTGTACGCCCCCTTCTACGCGTTCGTCACGCACGACGGCCGCGAAGTCGTCGAAGCGCCACTGAACGCCGAAGGCCGAATCGATCCGGACGCGTTGGCGGACGCCTTCGCGCGCGCCCGGGCAAAGGGTGGAAACGTCGCGTACCTGTTGTGCAACCCGCACAATCCCACCGGATCGGTGCACACGGCCGACGAACTCGGGGCCGTCGCCGAGCTCGCCCGCCGGTTCGGCGTCCGGGTGGTATCGGACGAGATCCACGCGCCCGTCGTCTTGTCGGGATCGCGGTTCACCCCCTACCTCACCGTGCCCGGCGCGGAGAACGCCTTCGCCCTGACGTCGGCATCCAAGGCCTGGAGCCTGTCGGGGCTCAAGGCGGCGCTCGCCATCGCCGGACCGGAGGCGGTCGCGGACCTGCGCCGGATGCCGGAAGAGGTCAGCCACGGGCCGAGCCACCTCGGCGTCATCGCCCACGCGGAAGCCTTCCGCACCGGGGGTGAGTGGCTCGACGACCTACTGCGCGGCCTGGATCGGAACCGGACGCTGCTCGGCGACCTCGTTGCAGAGCACCTGCCGAAGGTGAAATACCAATGGCCGCAAGGAACTTACCTCGCGTGGCTCGATTGCCGGGAGCTCGGCTTCACCGAAGACGCCGCCGACGGCCTCGCGGTGGTGGCCGACCTGTCCGGGCCCGCTCGGTGGTTCCTCGACCACGCCCGGGTGGCGCTCAGTTCCGGCCATGTCTTCGGCACCGGCGGCGCGGGGCACGTCCGACTGAACTTCGCGACGTCGGGGGCGATCCTCACCGAGGCCGTGTCCCGGATGGGCCGCGCCCTCGCCCACGCCCGCTAGGCCGGAATCTCCTCGGCGCCGCGGCCCAAGTTGCGGAAGCCGTCGGCGGGCCGCTTGAAGCCGAGCACGAACGGCAGTGAGCTCAACTCCAGCTTGACCGTCGCCCCGAGCCGGCGCAGGAACGTGGACTCGGCCGGTGCCAGCGAAACCTGCGACGTCGCGAGGTCGAGGTAGTGCGTCGGGGTCTCCCCGATCTCGTCGAAGACGTGGGTCAGCGGTATGCACAGTGAGCGCACCGGTTCGTCGAGGCACGCCGCGACGGGGTCGGTCATCAGCACGTATTCGACCACGGGCACCAAGTTTTTCAGCATGCGATGCACCAGGATGACATCGAAGCCCGCGAGCTCGGTGTGGCGCTTCACCCGCTGCTCGGCCACCTCACCCTGGTGGACGACGAACTTCAACGAGAGCTTGTCCAACTGCGCACAACTCGCACATTCGCAGGCCAGATCCTTTTGGAAGCGTTCACGCCGGGCGATGAACGCCTCCCGCATCCGAGAGAGCCGGTCGCACACCAGCACTTTGGCGTCGCCGTCGGGCGCCCAGAAGAACGCGGCATCACCCTCGAGCTTCGCTAGCTTCAGGCCTCTGCCGGCGTCGATCACCGATTCCAGCAGACCCGCAACCGTCAACTGCGCATGGGCCAGGTGGGTGCGGTTCCACTGCATGTAGTGGGTATAGCCGCTGATGTCGGCAATGATCAGGACCGCGCGCCGAATCGCCATGAACAAACGAGTTTAATGTCCGCCCAACGCCTAGCCCAATGAAATCTCCCACTAGACGAACTCGCGTTGTCGAGAGAGGCTAACTCAAGGCGCCCGCCCACCGGAGGAGCTGAATATGCATGTGCTACGAACCCCGGACTCCCGATTCGAAAACCTGGAGGGCTATCCGTTCGTAGCGAACTACCTCGACGTGGCGGCGAGCGACACCCAGCCGCTACGGATGCACTTCCTCGATGAGGGCCCGGCCGACGGACCGCCGATCGTGCTGCTGCACGGGGAACCCACGTGGAGTTACCTCTACCGGACGATGATCCAGCCGCTGGCCGACGCAGGAAACCGCGTGCTCGCGCCCGACCTGATCGGTTTTGGTCGCTCCGACAAGCCCAGCCGGATGGAGGACTACACGTACCAGCGCCACGTCGAATGGGTGACCGCCTGGTTCGAGCGCCTGAACCTCAAGGACGTGACGCTTTTCGTCCAGGATTGGGGATCGCTGATCGGGCTGCGCATCGCCGCCGAGCACGGGGATCGCTTCGCTCGACTCGTGGTGGCGAACGGTTTCCTGCCCACCGCGGATCGCCCCACGCCGCCCGCCTTCCACGTCTGGCGGGCTTTCGCGCGCTACTCCCCCGTGCTGCCCGCCGGCCGCATCGTCTCCGTGGGGACCGTCCGCCGCGTTTCCGCCCGGGTGCGGGCCGGGTACGACGCGCCGTTTCCCGACAAGACGTATCAGGCGGGGGCCCGCGCCTTCCCGCAACTGGTGCCGACATCACCGGACGATCCGGCGATCCCGGCGAATAGGGCCGCCTGGAAAGCGCTGGGCCAATGGGACAAGCCCTTCCTCGCCATCTTCGGGGCCCGGGACCCCATCCTCGGCCAAGCGGACCGGCCCTTGATCAAGCACATTCCCGGCGCCGCGGGCCAGCCGCACGCCCGCATCCGCGCCAGTCACTTCATTCAAGAAGACTCCGGACCCGAACTCGCCGAACGCATTCTGTCCTGGCAGCAGGCGCTGCGCTGACAGCGTCGGCGTCAAACCCGGTTTTTCTCAACAACTCTCGGCAGACGGCCGGTATGGCGTGGTGGTGAGTGTCGATCCGCAACATCGCCGCTCCCCTGTCGATCAGTGGTCTGGGATGCCCGCCCCTGACAGAGCCGGAACTGCGTCCTCGTCGTGTAGCAGCGACGCGGCGCCCGTCTTGAACTGGGTGAGCTTGTCGATGATCGTCTGTCCTTCTGGAGTGTGGCCCCAGATGCTGATGCCCTGGTGTGTGGTGGGTTCCCAGGTGGCCTCGTCGACGACGATCGGATTCCAACCGACTTCCCATTCGAACCCCGACGGCGTGACGGCGTAGAAGGACAGCTCCTTGTCGTTGGTGTGTTGGCCCACGCCGAGCGCCATCCGGAAGCCCAGTTGCTTGACCCGCTGGTAGGCGGCGGTCATGTCGTCGAGTTCGGCGACCTGGACGTTGACGTGCTGGACCCGGGTGCGGATAGGGTTCAGCCGTAGTCGGTTGACCGAAGCGATCGCCACGGTGTGGTGCCGCTCGTTGAACCGCAGGAAGCGAATCTTGAATCTGAGGCCGCTGATCGTCTCGTCGATGTAGTCGGACAACCGCGCGTCCAACACCGCGTCGTAGTAGCCCCGCAGCTGATGAGGCTTTGTGGTGGCGACCGCAACGTGCCCCAAACCTGCTGCGCCCGTGACGAACCCGCCACCCGCCACCATGCGCAATGGCGCCGCGCCGGGACGTGCGCGGGTGAAGACCTCCTGGGTCAGGCCGTTCGGTCCCCGAAACCGGACGAGCCGCTCCACGCCGCGCAGCGCCGCCTCCTCGTCGGCGCCCTCCGTCACGGGCACACCATGCTGGGTCACCCGCGCGAGCACGGTGTCGAAGGCGTCGTGGTCGTCCAGCTGCCAGCCGACCGCGGTGACGTCCTCGGCGGGGCCGCGTTGCAGCAAGAACCGGCAGTCGTTGTCGTCGAGGCGGAACCGCATGGCATCGTCGGTCGTCGCGTCGTCACAGTGCATGCCGATGGCGTCACGGCCGAATCGTCGCCAGTCGCCGAACCTCTGCGTCTCGATCACCACGTAACCGAGGTGGACCCGGCCGAAAACCGACGGGCTCATCGCTCGTTCTCCAGGAAATCGATGACCAGCCGGTTGAACAGTTCGGCGCGTTCCCATTGCATCCAGTGCCCGGTGTGCGAGGTCATCACCAGGCCCGCGTTCGGCAGCGCGTTGAACAGCAGGGGGCCGCCCGACGGGCGGTTCACCTTGTCGTCGCGGCCCCATAGGACGAGCGTCGGTGTCGTCAGGCTGCGCAGCCGGCCGTCTCGGGTGAGGTCCATCCGCCACAGGGTGCGCAGCGCCGTCGGGCCGGAGGGGCGGCGCAGCGGCGGGTCCGCGACCACCTCCGGATCGATCGACGCGCGGTAGCGCAGGTCGATCAAGTCGTCGGGCACCTCGGCACCGTCGTAGACCAGATAGGTGCGGATGAACTCTGCGAGCTTCTCGCGGCTCGGGCCGTCGCCGCCGTAGTAGGAGAGCAGGCTCCGCAATCCGGGTGTGGGCAGGCCCCTCGTGGTGCCGATCCCGCCCGGCCCCATCAGCACCAGCTTCCCGACGCGGTGCGGGGTGTCCAGGGCCAGCCGCAGGGCCGCCGCGCCGCCATACGAGTTACCGACGAGATGGGCGGCATCGATGCCGAGCTCGTCGAGCAGGCCGCGCATCATGTCGGCCAGGTAACCGAACGGATCGTCGTGGTCGACGCCTTTCACCGACCTGCCGTAGCCGGGCATGTCGGGAACGATAAGCCGGAAATGCGTTGCGAGAGCGTCGATATTGCGCGAATAGTTCGACACTCCCGACGCACCGGGGCCACCGCCGTGCAGCATGACAACGGCCGGTCCGTTTCCCGTCTCGGAGACGAAGATGGGTTTCCCGGCGACGCTGACGGTCCGCTCGTCCAACTGCCTGGTGATCATGCGGTGACTCCGATCGGGGTGGCCGGGATGGGTGGCGCCAGGTCGGTGAAGTCTGTCGGCGGTGCCGGCAGCGAACGGCCCTCGCCGGCGGCGGCGAAGACGAATCCGTCGGGGCGCAGCACCACCGCCACCGCCTTCTTGCTGCGAAGCCACCGGGTCAGCGTGCCGTCGTCGTCGCGGATCGCACCGGCCTGCGGCGCGCCGGCCTTGATGGCCAGGACGCGAGCGCCCAGTCGCGCCCACCGATCGGCACCCGGCGGCGCCGCACCGAGATGCAGGACCGCCCAGCCCCCGCCGAGAACGTCGTCCGCCCGCAACGTCCTACCGGTGGCGTCGGTGACCCAGGGTTGGGGCAGCTGCCAGCCGACGGCGGCGTGCGCCTCGGACGTGAAACACCCGTCGGGGTAGTGCGCGGGCGGAATCCAAATCAGGCTCTGCCCCGCCTTGAGCACGCCGGGGAGCCGGGTCAGCGCGCGCAGTAAGTGGTTTCTCAGGAATGCCAACGACTTTCGGCGCTCGGTGATGAGACGTCCGTTGCGTACCGCCCGACGGGTGACCTCGGTGACGTGGGGTTTGCGCTCGGCCTGGTAGCTGTCGAGCAGTGCGTCGGGCGCGTGACCGCGCGCCACCGCGGCTAGCTTCCAGCACAGGTTGGCCACGTCGCGCACGCCCGCCGACATGCCCTGGCCGATCCAGGGCGGCATGGCATGCGCCGCGTCACCGGCCAGGAAGACCCGCCCCACGCGCCAGCGGTCCGCGACGCGCACGTGGTGGCTGTAGATGACGGCACGCAGGATCTTCACCTGTTCTTCGGTGATGCCCTGCTCGTGCAGGACCTCCCACACGGCCTCATGGGTGACGAGTCGCTTCTCGTCCTCTCCGGCTCGGGCCGGGTACTCCCAGCGGTGATGCCCCAGCGGAGTCGGGCAGTCGACCGTCGGACGAGCGGGGTTGCAGTGAAAGCGCAACCGGTCGTGACCGTCCCACTCGCGGATCACCTTGGTGTCGATGACAACCCAGCGTTCGGCGTAGGTGCGTCCTTCGTATCCGACTCCGAGTTGGCCGCGGGTCGGCGACGCTCCGCCGTCCGCGGCGATCACGTATGAGGCCTTCACGCGTTTGAAGGTGTCGGTGCGCAGGTCGGCGAGCATCAGTTCGGCCGTCGAGTCGCCATTGACCACGCGCAGGCATTCGTGTTCGAGCAATACCTCGACGTTGGGGTACCGGGCGACGCCCTCCCGGAGCACGTGATCGACCGCGGGCTGGTACAGGAACTGTTGCGGCGGGTGCCCGCAGCCCCGGGATGTCATGGTGGTCTCGACGAACGGCACCCCGTCGGCGTCGACCCACGCCAGCGGCCGGTCGGGCAGCATGTCCCGTTGCAACCGGTCGGCCAAGCCGACGGACTGCCAGATCCGCATCACCTCCTCGTCGGTCGAGATCGCCCGCGCCCGCCCGTACACGTCGGGGTCGCGCTCGATGACGACGACGTTAAGCCCCATGCCACCAAGGAGATTCGCGGCGGTGGCGCCAGTGGGCCCATAGCCGATCACCGCTACGTCATAGGTCGGGTGCTCGTTCATTGCCCTCTCGCCTTCGTGTCGGGCTTGTTATGTAGTGATCGCTACGGTAATGTAGCGATCACTACAGAGTCAAGGGCCTCCAGCGAGGAGTTTCAGTGGCCGCTAACGACAAGCCGCAAAAGTCGAACAGGCGCCGCCGCGTCGACGGCGAAGCGTCCAGAAACCGCATCCTGGACGCAGCCACCGAGATCGCCAGCGAACGCGGCTACGAGGGCACCAGCATCGGCCTGGTCAGCGCCAAGTGCGGCCTGCCGGCCAGTTCCATCTACTGGCACTTCAAAGACAAGGATGATCTGATCGCCGCGGTCATCGAACGCAGCTTCGCGCACTGGCTTTCGGCATGGCAGATGCCCGCCGAGGGGACCGCGCGCGAGCGCTTGGTTGCGGTGGCGATGCAGATCGCCAAGGCGCTGCTGGACTCCCCCGATTTTCTGCGACTCGGCTTGATGCTCGCCCTGGAGCGACGGCCCGTCGAACCGCGCGCCCGGGCCATGTTCCTGGAGGTCCGTGACCGGGCCTTCGAGACGCTGACGCCCGCCATCCGCGATCTCGCGCCCGGGTTGACCGATGCACAGGTCGGCCAGTTGGTCACCTACGGGATCGCCGGGGCCGATGGCCTGTTCGTCGCCAAGGAGATCGGCGGGGATTCCGTCGACCTGCCGGCGCTCTTCGAGTTGCACGCGGCCGCCCTGCACGACGGCGCCCTCCGCATGGCCGCCGAGAACACCAAGTGACCCCCGTCGAGCAATGGCCGGTGGCCATCATCGGATCGGGCAACATCGGCACCGACCTCATGCTCAAGATCGTGGGTGGCGACGGCCCGCTCACCGTGGCCGCCATGGTGGGCGTCGACCGTGACTCGGACGGGCTGGCCCGGGCGCGGCGAATGGGCGTGCCGGTCACCGCCGAAGGCGTCGACGGGTTGCTGGGCATGCCGGACTTTGCCCGCATGAAGCTCGCCTTCGACGCCACCTCCGCCGACGCGCACCGCGCCAACTGGGCGGCGTTGCGCGACAGCGGGATACGAATGCTCGACCTCACGCCCGCGTCGGTCGGCCCGATGTGCGTGCCCGTGGTCAACCTTGACGACCACCTCGACACACCCAACCTCAACATGGTGACCTGCGGCGGGCAGGCAACGGTGCCGATCGTTGCCGCCGTCGCCAGGACGCGAATCGTCTCCTACGCCGAGATCGTCTCGTCGATCTCGGCGAAGTCCGCGGGCCCGGGCACCCGGGCCAACATCGACCAGTTCATCGAAACCACCTCCGCCGCAGTACAAGTCGTCGGTGGTGCGCAGCGCGGCAAGGCCGTCGTCATCGTCAACCCCGCCGAACCCCCGGTGCCCATGCGCAACACCGTGTACTGCCTCGTCGACGGGGACGTCGACCACCGCTCGATCGAGAACCAAATCCTCGACATGGTCGCCCGGGTCGCCGCGTACGTGCCCGGCTATCGGCTGAAGCACGACGTGCAATTCGAGGTGTTCGGCCATGACGATCCGCTCTGCATTCCTGAAACCGGCAAGTTCACCGGCACCCGTGTCACGGTGATGCTCGAGGTGGCCGGCGCCGGCGACTACCTGCCCGCCTACGCCGGGAACCTCGACATCATGACCTCCGCCGCCAAGGCCACCGCCGAGCGCCTGGCTCTGCATGCCATGCGGCCCGCCCAAACTGCCGGTGCCACAACATGACCCAACGCATCTATGTCAGCGACGTGACCCTGCGCGACGGCATGCACGCGGTGCGCCACCAGTACAGCATCGAGCAGGCCACGATCATCGCCCGGGCACTCGACGAAGCGGGGGTCGACTCGATCGAAGTCGCTCACGGTGACGGGTTGTCGGGTTCGAGCTGCGTGTACGGGTTCGGGGCGCACACGGACGCCGAATGGATCGAGGTCGTCGCCGCCGCGGTCGATAACGCGAAGATCGCGACGCTGCTCCTGCCGGGCGTGGGCACCCTGCGCGACCTCAGGGACGCGCAGCGCGCCGGCGCAACCGTCGTGCGTGTCGGCACCCACTGCACCGAAGCCGACATCGCCGCCCCTTATCTCGCCGCCGCCCGCGCCCTGGGCATGGACGCCGTCGGCTTCCTGATGATGAGCCATATGACCAGTCCCGCCGGCCTGGCCGCCCAGGCCAAGCTGATGGAGGGATACGGCGCCACCTGCGTCTATGTCGTGGATTCGGGCGGCGCGATGACGATGCGCGATGTCGGTGACCGAGTCTGCGCCCTGCGCCAAACCCTCTTGCCCACAACCGAGATCGGCATCCATGCCCACCACAACCTGGCGCTGGGCGTCGCCAACTCGATCACCGCCGTCGAGCACGGCGCTTACCGCGTCGACGCCTCCCTGGCGGGCATGGGAGCGGGTGCCGGGAACGCGCCGCTGGAGGTCTTCATCGCCGCGGCCTCCCGCCTTGGCTGGAGCCATGGCTGCGATCTCCATCTTTTGCAGGACGCGGCCGACGACCTCGTCCGGCCCTTGCAAGACCGGCCCGTGCGGGTCGACCGCGAGACGTTGACCCTCGGCTACGCGGGCGTGTACTCCAGCTTTCTGCGGCACGCGGAGGTGGCCGCCACCCGGTTCAACATCGACGCCCGCACGCTGCTCGAAGAGGCCGGGCGGCGCGGGATGGTGGGCGGCCAGGAGGACATGCTCGTCGACATCGCCCTCGACCTCACCGGCGCTGATGGGCCTCAGCGCGTGACGGCCAGTACGGCTTCCGCCAGCTCGGGCCGGCAGACCACCAAATCCGGCAACTTCGGGTCTGATCGGTTGTAGGCCAGGGCTGACCCGTCGATCCGCGAGGTATGCAGACCGGCGGCTCGGGCCACGGCAACTGGGGCGGCCGAATCCCACTCGAATTGGCCGCCGGCATGCACGTAGACATCCGACAACCCCTGGATGAGCGAAGCCACCTTGGCGCCGGCGGAACCCATTTCGACCAGCACCCCGTCCAGCGCGTCGCGGACGGTCAGGGCGATGGCAGGCGGCCGGGTGCGCGACACCACGATGCGCGGCTTGCCGGGCACCGAGGGAGGCGACTCGACCTCGGGGGTAGCGAGGGTGATGCCCTGCGCCGGCAGCGCTACCGCGCCGGCAACCAGCTCGCCGGCCTCCCACAGCGCGACGTGCACGGCCCAGTCGTCGCGCCCGAGCTCGGAGAATTCCCGCGTCCCGTCGAGCGGATCCACGATCCACACGCGCTCGGAGCGCAACCGGACCGGATTGTCGATACCCTCTTCGGACAGCACGGCGTCCTCGGGCCGCTCGTCGGCGAGAGCCGCCATCAGGTAGTCATGGGATCGCTTGTCCCCCGCGGCTTTCCGCTCGCTCGCTTCCGCGCCGGCGAACTCTTCCCGGACCGTGAGCAACAGCCGGCCCGCCTCGGTGGCCAACCGTGCGGCCAGTTCGTGGTCGTCCGTCCGTTGCAGGGCCATCACAATCCTTAAGTTGGTAGCGTTGACCAACTTTACCCTGCCAATTCAACGCTGACGGGCCCCACCCCGGGTGGGAGGTTTCGGCCGTAATCTGGTGAATGTGAGCGGGGGCAACGTTCCTTTATTGAGCCGGTTGCGACGCGTTCCACGGGGGCGTCTGATCGTGGTCGGCATCGTGTCGGTGGTCGCGCTGGGCGGCGTCCTCGCCTTCGTGGGGGCGAAGCTGGCCGAGGACGACCACGGCGCCGGGCCACCCAGCGCCCAGCCGCCACCACCGCAGAGCTTCGCCATCCCGGGTTGTTACAACCTGTCCGTCCCGCCGGTCGAGCGCCCGAAGCGGCTCAACGTGCTGGGCTGCGCAAGCGTAGCCGTTGCGCTGCAAGACATGTCGTGGAGCTCGTGGGGGCCGCAGGGCGCCGACGGGACCGGCACGGCCGTGTTCAAGGTCTGCGACCCGAATTGCGCAGCGGGGTATCAACTGACCGAACCGGTCGTCGTACACGCGTGGAATCCGCAACCGCCGCGGCGCGAGGCCATCTGCCAGGTCGGCTTGAACATCTTCGCCGACATGATCCTGGCCTTCCCCAAGGGCGTCCCGCCACCGAACGTGCAGAAGATGAACGCTCAATACAATGGGCAGCCGGCGGTGCACTTCGCCAACTACTCGAGCGGCGACACGCGCGGCACCCAATTCATCGGCTACACGTACTGCAACTAGCCGCTAGACCTCGATCACCACGGCGCCGCCCTGGCCGCCGCCCGCGCACATGGCGGCGACGCCGATGCCGCCGCCCCGGCGGGCCAGCTCATAGGCCAGCGTGGTGACCATGCGCGCACCCGATGCCGCGATGGGGTGGCCGAGGCTGCAGCCGCTGCCGGAGAAGTTGACCTTCTCCTCGTCGATGCCGTACTGCCGGCACGCCGCGATCGGCACGGAGGCGAATGCCTCGTTGATCTCCCACAGGGCCACGTCGTTGACGGACAGACCGGCCCGCTGCAGCACCTTGCCGATGACCTTGACGGCCCCCAGGCCCGTGTCCCTGGGTGCGACACCCGCGGCCGCCCACGCCCGTACCGTGCCCATCACGTTCAGGTTCTCGGCGGCGGCGTAGTCACGGTCGACGAGCGCCACCGCCGCGGCGGCGTCATTGGTGCCGCTGCTGTTGCCCGCCGTGATCGAGAATCCCTCGATCTCGGGGTGCAGCACTTTGAGCCCGGCGAGCTTCTCGACGGTGGTGTCCCGGCGGGGATGCTCGTCGACGGAGAACTCGGTCACCGAACCGTCGAACTGCGTGATCTTCAGCGGGACGATCTCGTCGAGGAACTTGCCGGCGTCCATGGCCGCGATGGCGCGCTGATGGGACCGCGCGGCCCAGGCGTCCATCTCTTCACGAGTGATGCCTACCGCCTGTGCGGTGTTCCAGCCGACCGTGATCGACATGTCCTTAGCTGGCGCATCGGGGGTCTCGACGTGGGTCGGCGGCATCCAGCGCTCCTCGAACTTCAGCTCGGGGCCGGGGATGCGCCAGTTCGTCAGCGGCGTCATCGACAACGACTGCACCCCGCCGGCGATGAGCACGCGTTCCATCCCGGAGCCGATCTGGGCCGCGGCGTTGCCGATGGCGGTCAGGCTGCCCGCGCAGTGCCGATTCACCGACTGACCGGGAATGTCCTCCATACCGGTCGCGGTGGCCGCATACCGCGCCAGATCACCACCGCCATAATGTGATTCGGCGAAGATGATGTCGTCGATCGCGGAGGGGTCGACGCCGGATCTGCGCACCACCTCGGGAAGCACCGCGGTGATCAGCGTCTCGGGCGGTGTGTTGACGAGCGTGCCCTTGAAGGAGCGGCCGATCGCCGTCCGAACAGCTCCGACGATGACGGGTGTAGCCATGTTTTCAACCTCGACGGGTCTGGCTGCGATGGGCAGCGCGGATGTCAGCAGATAACGCGAATCGTAACAAATACCGTATGGCCAATAGTAAACGGCCTAAGTTCACCGGGCGCGGGAGGACGACGAGAGCCGTCGGTCGATGTTCTGACACAGGACACAATGGGCCCATGACAACCAGATCAGCCGCCGAGCGTGACACCACCCAGCTGGCCGCGTACCGAGTCTCTGCGATGCTCGTCGGCGTGGGGACGCTTCACTTCCTAGCGCCCAAACCGTTCGACACCATCGTTCCCGCCGAGCTGCCCGGAAACCCGCGGTTCTACACCTACGCGTCGGGTGTGGCCGAGGTGGGCGTCGGGGCGGCGTTACTGCCGCGACGCACCCGGCGATTGGCCGCGCTCGCGGCGGCCGTGTTGTTCATCGGGGTGTTCCCGGCCAACGTCAACATGTGCCGGTTGTGGTGGAACAAGCCCTGGCCGATGCGGATCGCCGCCCTGGCGCGGCTACCCCTGCAGATCCCGATGATCACCACCGCGCTCAAGATCAGCCGTAACAGCTGACTTTCACGGTGGTCACGCGTGCCACAGCCGTCCCCGGCCCGAGGGCATGCTCGAATTGCCCGCCTC
>NZ_LZKH01000229.1:0-23584 GCF_001672745.1 Mycobacterium sp. E1386 | reverse complement strand
GGCACTCGCAGGCCCGAGGGTGTGGCGATGGTCGAAGAGCTTGCCGCGCAAGCCAGTTCGCTTGCGGGCCGGCCGGTGGAGGTCGCGTTCGTCGACGTGCTGGGCCCCACCCCCAGCGAGGTGCTGTCGCGGGCGAGGGCGACCGGCCGGCCCGCCATCGTGCTGCCGGCGTTCTTGTCGCGCGGCTATCACGTCCGTGCCGACCTGCCGGCCCACGTCGAGCTGAGCGGCCACCCGAACGCGATCGTCACGCCGGCGCTGGGCCCCAGTGGCCAGGTCGCCCGGATCGTCGGTGACCAGTTGGTGAAATGCGGCTGGCGGCCCGGTGATTCGGTGATCCTCGCGGCGGCGGGAACATCGGACGCCAGGGCGCGCGCCGACCTGCACACCACCGCCACCCTGGTGTCGGCGCTGACCGGGTCGCGCGTGAGCCTGGGCTTCGCGGCCACCGGGGATCCGCAACTGCCGGAAGCGGTGGACGAGGCGAGGCGCCACGCGCCCAACGCGCGCGTCGTGGTCGCCTCCTACCTGCTGGCCGACGGCCTGTTCCAGGAACGGCTGCACGCCTGCGGCGCCGACCTGGTCAGCCGGCCGCTGGGGACCCATCCCGGGCTGGCGCGCCTGATCGCCAGCCGATTCCGCCGGGCCATGCCGCCGGTGCTCGCGCCCACCGCCCGGCACGCTTCGCGGCGACCGGCCGCGCAGCGGTTGGTCCACGACCGCGTCATGCGGCCGAATCCGGTGGCTTAACAGCACCGGCCGGCGAGACGCGCCGGGGGCGGCGACGCTTGCTCTTTACTTCGATACGGGCGATCCTGACAGCATGCCCCGCCGCGAAGAGCCATCGCACGGGCTGCTTGACCCGGTAGCCAAGATGCTGCGGTTGCCGTTCGGCACACCGGAATTCATCGACCGAATCGTCACCGGCGGGGTCAACCAGGTGGGCCGTCAGACGCTACGCATGCTGATCACCACGTGGGACGCCGCCGGCGGCGGCCCCTTCGCCGCCAGCGCGATAGCTTCCACCGGGATGGCCAAGACCGCCGAAACCGTGCAAAGCATGTTCATCGGGCCGGTTTTCGGCCCGCTGCTCAAGATTCTGGGTGCCGACAAGGTAGCCACCCGGGCCTCGCTGTGCGCCTCGCAACTGGTGGGCCTGGGCATCATGCGCTACGGCATTCGCTCCGAGCCGCTGCATTCGATGTCGGTCGACGCGATCGTCGACGCCATCGGCCCGACGATGCAGCGCTACCTCGTCGGCGATATCACCCGCTAGGCGGCGATCCGACCGACCTGGACGAAGCCGTCGGCGGTGACGCGCGCCGGGTACACCGGCACCGAGAAGTTCGGATCGTCCAGGCATTCACCGTCTTCCAGCGAAAAGGCCTGCTTGAGGATCGGTGACTGGACCGCCACCCGGCCCCCGCGGTCGCCGACGATCCCGCGGGAGAGCACGGCCGCACCCGAGAACGGGTCGACGTTACCCACCGCGTACACCGAGCCGTCGTCGAGCCGGAACAACGCCGCCTGGGAACCGTCGTCGAGCAGCACTCCGACGCCCCGGCCCGGGATGAGCCGGTCGTATTCACAGGCCGTCGTCCACACCTGAATATCGTTGAGAAGTGTCATGATTCCTCTCCAGCTCCCGTACGGATCTTCGGCATGCCGATGGACACCGGGATTTTGCGCCCGGCGTGCTCGGTGAATTCCACCGTCGAGTCGACGGCGTCGGGGGCGTTGACGAACGAGACGAAACGCGACATCTTGTCCGGGTCGTCGAGCACGCCCTTCCACTCGCACTTGTAGTTCTGCACATGCCGCTCCATTGCGGCCTCGAATTCGTCGGCCAGGCCCAGCGAGTCCTCGCAGACGACCTCGCGCACGTGGTCGAGGCCGCCCTCGAGCGAATCCACCCACGGGGCCGTGCGCTGCAGCCGGTCGGCGGTCCGGATGTAGTACATGACGAACCGGTCGACGTAGCGGACCAGCGTCTCGGTGTCCAGGTCGCTGGCCAACAGCTGGGCGTGCTTGGGCGTCATGCCACCGTTGCCGCCGACGTAGAGGTTCCAGCCCTTTTCGGTGGCGATGACGCCGACGTCCTTGGAACGCGCCTCGGCGCACTCCCGCGCGCAACCCGAGACGCCCATCTTGATCTTGTGTGGCGCCCGCAGGCCGCGGTAGCGCAGCTCCAGGTCGATCGCCAGCTGCACCGAATCCTGCTGGCCGTACCGGCACCAGTCGGTGCCGACGCAGCTCTTCACGGTGCGCAGCGCCTTACCGTAGGCGTGCCCGGATTCCATGCCGCCGTCGACCAGCCGGCGCCAGATCTCCGGCAACTGGTCGACCCGGGCGCCGAACATGTCGATCCGCTGGCCGCCGGTGATCTTCGTGTAGAGACCGAAGTCCTGCGCGATCTGGCCGATCAGGATCAGGTGCTCGGGCTTGATGTCCCCGCCCGGCACCCGCGGCACCACCGAGTAGCTGCCGTTCTTCTGGATGTTGGCCAGGAAGTGGTCGTTGGAATCCTGCAACGAGGCTTGTTCGCCTTCGAGGATGTGGTCCGAGCCGGTGGAGGCCAGGATGGACGCGACCACGGGTTTGCAGATGTCGCAGCCCTTTCCGCGGCCGAAGCGCTCCAGCAGGCCGGAGAAGGTCCGGATCTCGGTGGCCGAGATGATCTCGAAAAGCTCCGCCCGCGACTG
Source organism: Mycobacterium sp. E1386 (assembly GCF_001672745.1). NCBI lineage: Bacteria > Bacillati > Actinomycetota > Actinomycetes > Mycobacteriales > Mycobacteriaceae > Mycobacterium > Mycobacterium sp. E1386. The sequence continues at coordinate 20,882 of NZ_LZKH01000229.1, read as the reverse complement.
GCTGAAGTGCTCGCAGAGCGCCTTGGACTGTTCGACGCCCTCGGCTTCCAGCAGCTGCTTGAGCAGGGGCACGCACGAGCCGCACGACGTGCCGGCCGCGGTGCACGACTTGAGCGAGGGCACATCGGCGCAGCCGTCGGCGATGGCGCACTTCAGATCGCCCTTGGTGACGTTGTTGCACGAGCAGATCTGCGCGGAGTCCGGCAGCGCGCCGACTCCCAACGCGGGAGCCTCGCCGGAAGCCGGGGCGATGAGCGCGAGCGGATCGCCCGGCAGCTCGCTGCCGACCATCGGCCGCAGCACCCCGTACGACGAGGCATCGCCCACCAGAACGCCGCCGAGCAGGGTCTTCGCGTCGTCGGACAGCACCAGTTTGGCGTAGGTCTTCTTGACCGCGTCGTTGATGGCGACTTCGAGGCAGTTCTCGGTCACGCCCATCGCGTCGCCGAAGCTGGCCACGTCGACACCGAGCAGCTTGAGCTTGGTCGACAGGTCCGCTTCGCCGAACTCCGCGGCGCCGTCGAGCAGGCGGTCGGCCACCACCTCGGCGGAGGTGTATCCCGGCCCCACCAGGCCGTAGCACCTGCCGCCGATCGCGGCGACCTCGCCGACCGCATAGATGTCCGGATCGCTTGTGCGGCAAGCCAAGTCGGTAAGCACGCCGCCGCGCTCGGCAAGTTCCAGACCCGCGGCCCTGGCCAGCTCGTCACGCGGCCGGATGCCGGCCGCGAAAATGACCAACCCGGCGTCGATGACCTCGCCATCGGTCAGGCGCACCCGCACCGACGACACTCCGTCGCCGTGGTCGATCGTTTCGATCGACTCCGTGCCCGTGCCGACGTGCACCGCGATGCCCAGGTCGCCGACCATCTTGGCCAGCAGGGCGCCGCCGCCCTCGTCGATCTGCTGGGCCATCAGGCGCGGCATCATCTCGACGACGTGCGTCTGTAACCCGAACTGGCGCAACGCATTAGCGGCCTCCAGACCCAGCAGGCCACCGCCGATCACGACGCCGGCCGGGGTGCGACCAGCCTCGACCGTGCGCTGGGCGTCTGCCCGGATGGCGTCGAGGTCATCCAGCGTGCGATACACGTGGCACGCCGCCAGGTCGTGGCCGGGCACCGGCGGAACGAACGCATAGGACCCGGTGGCCAGCACCAACGTGTCGTAGCCATGCCGTTGCCCGTCGGCCGTAACAACCGACTTCGCTTCCCGGTCGATCTCGGTGACGCGAGCGTTCAGCACCAACCGAACCCGATCGTCACCCGCGTAGTCGTTGCCCGGCAGCGCCAGCAGCTTGCGATCCCAGCTCTCGGTGTACGAGGTGAGGCCAACGCGGTCGTAAGCCGCGTCGGCCTCCTCAGCCAAAACCGTGATGCGCCAAAGCCCCTCGGCGTCACGCGCCCGGAGCGCCTCGACGAGCCGGTGTCCCACCATGCCGTGCCCGACTACGACGATGTGACCGCCCGCACACTGAGCACGCGAAATCCCGTCTGCAGCCATGGCTTTGAGGTTAGCGGCCAGAAATTACCGCGATTTCGCCCAATGTGACGGTCCTATGACGAGGATCTCACAACTCACAGGGAGCCCTGTGAATATTCGTTCGCCCAAGGCGAACGCCTAGGTGGAACTTTAGCGTGGTCGACTCATGTTTCTCGTTATGACCGGCCGGAAGGGCGCCGGGCACAGCAAACCCACAACAAAGCTCAAGGAAGTACAAGGAGATCCCCATGAGTAACCTCGCACTGTGGTCGCGACCGGCCTGGGACACCGACCGGTGGTTGCGTGACTTCTTCGGCCCCGCCGCCGCGTCGGACTGGTACAAGCCAGTGACCAGCGGTTTCAACCCCGCCGCCGAGATCGTCAAGGACGGCGACGACGCGATCGTACGTGTCGAGCTTCCCGGCGTTGACGTCGAGAAGGACGTCAACGTGGAGGTCGACCGCGGCCGACTCGTGATCCACGGCGAACGCCGTGACGAGCACGCGGAGGAGAAGGACGGGCGGACGCTGCGTGAGGTGCGTTATGGATCCTTCCGCCGGTCGTTCCAGCTGCCGGCCCACGTCACCGGCGACGCCATCACGGCCTCCTACGACGCCGGCGTGCTGACCGTGCGGGTCACCGGCGCCTATGCGGGGAGCCAGGCGCGGCGCATCGAGATCACCAAGTAAGAGGTGGACGACTATCCGGCGGGGTCAACCGACCCCGCCGGATTCCTCTGCCGCGCAACCATTTCCGCCGTGATCAGCGCCAGCGCGCCAGCAGTTCCCCGGCCCGGGCCGCCAGCGCGGCCTGGAAAAAGGGGCCGAAGCTGATGCGGGCGACACCCAGCGGCCCGAAGGACGCCGGGTCGTCCTGATCGGGCAGCGCGATCGCGTTGACCGGCAACGGCAGCTCTGCGGCCAAGCGGCGCAACGTCTCCGGATCGTGCCGGCCCACCGGGTACAGCACATCGGCGCCCGAGTCCGCGGCCTCCGTCAGCCGTGCGATCGCCCGCTCGACACGGTCCGCGTCGTCGCCGTCCTTGCGCAGGAAGAGATCGGTGCGGGCGTTGATCACGACGTGCACCCCGGCCGCATCGGCGGCCGACCGCAGCGCACCCACCAACTCGGCGTGCTCACCGGCGGACCTCAGCCGCTTGCCCTCGGAGTGCACGGTGTCTTCGATGTTCAGCCCGACGGCCCCGGCGCCCAGCAGGCCGTCGATCAGGCGCTCGGCCCGCAGCCCGTAACCGGATTCGACGTCCACCGAGACCGGGACGTCGACCGCGGCCGTGATCTGGGCGACGCGGGCCAGCACGTCGTCGAACGACATGCCCTCCCCGTCGGGTTTGCCGACCGAATCCGCCAGCGGATGGCTGCCTACGGTGAGCGCGGCGAACCCTGCGCCGGTGGCGAGCCGGGCCGACCAGGCGTCCCACACGGTCGGCAGCACCACTGGGTCACCCGGGCGGTGCAGGTCGAGCAGCGCGGTAGCACGGTCGGCGGCGGTCTGACCTGGCATGGGCGTGTTTGCTCCGTGTTCGTTAAGGAAGTGAGTCGCCTGACGTCAGGCTGTGCCGTGGATAGTATCGGGAGCGTACTGTGATCCGTAACACCGCGCGCGCAAGGAGATCCGTTGGGCACCACTACTGAACTCGCCGAACTGCACGAGCTCATCGGCGGCCTGCGGCGGTGCGTGGGCTCCCTGAAGAGCCGCTACGGTGACAGCCCTGCCATGCGGCGCATCGTCATCGACGCCGACCGGATCCTGTCCGACGTCGAACTCCTTGACACCGACGTGTCGGAGTTGGACCTGGCGCGCGCCACCGTGCAGCAGTCGAGCGAGAAGATCGTCATTCCCGACACCCAGTACGACAGCGAATTCTGGCGCGATGTCGACGACGAGGGTGTCGGGGGTCACAGCAGGTCCTGACAACCCAAGCCCCCCGGAAATGAGGGGGTGCTCTCTGTGTACCCTTCGACCAACAGCCCGTTCGAAGAGGAACACTAGATGAGCGCACCCACGGCGAACCGTCCTGCGTCAGGTGTCTTTTCACCCACGCGCGCCCGCATCCCACAACGGACCCTACGTACCGACCGGTGGTGGATGTCGCCGTTGCGGATCGACTTGGGCTTCGCCGCTTTCGTCATCTACGCGACCGTGCGCGCATTCCAACGCGATTACTTCTTCGTCGGCAAGTATCACTACCTGACGCCGTTCTACTCCCCGTGCGTCAGCAAGGCCTGCGGGGCGGCCGGCGACTTCTGGCCGCAGATCTTGCCCGACGTCTGGTGGCTGCCGTACGCGGCGCTGACGTTGCCGTTCCTGCTGCTGTTCCGGTTGACCTGTTACTACTACCGCGGCGCCTACTACCGCACGGTGTGGCAGTCGCCCAGCGCCTGCGCGGTGGCCGAACCGCGCGTGCACTACACCGGCGAGACCAGGTTCCCGCTGATCATCCAGAACAGCCACCGGTACTTCTTCTACATCGCCGGCATCATCTCGGTGATCAACACCTACGACGCGATCATCGCGTTCCACTCCGACGCCGGTCCGGGCGGCTTCGGCTTCGGGCTGGGCAACCTGATCATGGTCGGCAACGTCGTCATGTTGTGGATCTACACCCTGTCCTGCCATTCGTGCCGGCACGTGACCGGCGGGCGGCTCAAGCACTTCTCCAAGCACCCTGTGCGGTACTGGATCTGGACCCAGGTCAGCCACATCAACACCCGGCACAAGATGTACGCCTGGATCACGCTGGGCACCCTGATGCTGACCGACTTCTACATCGCGCTGGTGGCCGGTGGTGCCATCCCTGACCTGAGATTTGTTGGCTGACAAGCCTTTTCACCAAGAATCTGAAATAGCGAGGGTTTTCATGGTTGAGGTCGAGCGGCATGCCTACGACGTAGTCGTCATCGGCGCCGGCGGCGCGGGACTGCGAGCGGTCATCGAGGCGCGGGAACGCGGCCTCAAGGTCGCGGTGGTATGTAAGTCCCTGTTTGGCAAGGCCCACACGGTCATGGCCGAGGGCGGCTGCGCGGCGTCGATGGGCAACACCAACCCGAAAGACAACTGGAAGACCCACTTTGGCGACACGATGCGCGGTGGGAAGTTCCTCAACAACTGGCGGATGGCCGAACTGCACGCCAAGGAGGCACCGGACCGCGTCTGGGAGCTGGAAACCTATGGCGCGCTGTTCGACCGCCTCAAGGACGGCAAGATCAGCCAGCGCAACTTCGGCGGGCACACCTATCCGCGGCTGGCGCACGTCGGTGACCGCACCGGCCTGGAGCTGATCCGCACCATGCAGCAGAAGATCGTTTCGCTGCAGCAGGAGGATTACGCCGAGCTCGGCGACTACGAGGCGCGCATCAAGGTGTTCGCCGAATGCACCATCACCGAGCTGCTCAAGGACGGTGACGCGATCGCCGGGGCGTTCGGCTACTGGCGCGAGACCGGTCAGTTCGTCCTGTTCGAGGCGCCCGCGGTGGTGCTCGCCACCGGCGGCATCGGTAAGTCGTTCAAGGTCACCTCGAACTCCTGGGAGTACACCGGCGACGGGCACGCGCTGGCCCTGCGGGCGGGCGCGTCGCTGATCAACATGGAGTTCGTCCAGTTCCACCCGACCGGGATGGTGTGGCCGCCCAGCGTGAAGGGGATCCTGGTCACCGAGGGTGTCCGCGGTGACGGCGGTGTGCTGAAGAACTCCGAGGGCAAGCGGTTCATGTTCGACTACATCCCGCCGGTGTTCAAAGGCCAGTACGCCGAGACCGAACAAGAGGCCGACCAGTGGCTCAAGGACAACGACTCGGCCCGTCGCACCCCCGACCTGCTGCCTCGCGATGAGGTCGCGCGCGCGATCAACTCCGAGGTCAAGGCCGGCCGGGGCAGCCCACACGGCGGCGTGTTCCTCGACATCGCGTCCCGGTTGACGCCCGAGGAGATCATGCGGCGCCTGCCGTCGATGTACCACCAGTTCAAGGAGCTGGCCGGCGTCGACATCACCAAGGAGCCAATGGAAGTCGGGCCCACCTGCCACTACGTGATGGGCGGTGTCGAGGTGGACGCCGACACCGGTGCCGCCACGGTTCCGGGCCTGTTCGCCGCGGGCGAGTGCTCGGGCGGCATGCACGGCTCCAACCGGCTCGGCGGCAACTCGCTGTCGGACCTGCTGGTCTTCGGCCGGCGGGCCGGCCTGGGCGCGGCCGACTACGTGCGGGCGCTGAGCAGCCGTCCGACGATCTCGGCGGAGGCCGTCGAGACCGCGGCGAAGCGGGCGCTGTCCCCCTTCGAGGGACCAACCGATGGCGCCCCGGCGGAGAACCCCTACACGCTGCAGCTCGAGCTGCAGCAGTCGATGAACGACCTGGTGGGCATCATCCGCAAGGCCGACGAGGTCTCCGAGGCCCTCGCGCGGCTCGACAAGCTCCGCGAGCGCTTCAAGAACATGCACGTGGAGGGCGGCCGCCAGTACAACCCTGGCTGGAACCTGGCCATCGACCTGCGCAACATGCTGCTGGTCAGCGAGTGCGTCGCCAAGGCCGCGCTGGAGCGCACCGAAAGCCGCGGCGGCCACACCCGCGACGACCACCCGGCGATGGACTCGGGGTGGCGCAAGGTGCTGCTGGTCTGCGAGGCCGCCGGTGGCGACGAGGTCATCCCCGACATCAGCGTCACGCGCAAAGACCAGGTGCCGATGCGGTCGGATCTGCTGGAGCTCTTCGAGATCTCCGAGCTGGAGAAGTACTACACGGACGACGAGCTGGCCGAGCATCCAGGACGGAGAGGCTAATGACCTACAACGCGACCATGCGTGTGTGGCGCGGTGACGATGCCAGCGGCGCGCTGCAGGACTTCACGGTTGAGGTCAACGAGGGCGAGGTGGTGCTCGACATCATCCATCGCCTGCAACAGACCCAGACACCCGACCTCGCCGTGCGCTGGAACTGCAAGGCGGGCAAGTGCGGCTCCTGCTCGGCGGAGATCAACGGGGTGCCGCGGTTGTTGTGCATGACCCGGATGTCCACCTTCGCCGAGGACGAGGTGGTGACCGTGACGCCGCTGCGGACCTTCCCGGTGATCCGGGACCTGGTCACCGACGTGTCCTTCAACTACGAGAAGGCGCGCGAGATCCCCGCCTTCGCACCGCCGAAGGATCTGCAGCCGGGCGAGTACCGGATGGCGCAGGAGGACGTGCAGCGCTCGCAGGAGTTCCGCAAGTGCATCGAGTGCTTCCTGTGCCAGAACGTCTGCCACGTGGTCCGCGACCACGAGGAGAACAAGAAGGCGTTCGCCGGCCCGCGCTTCCTGATGCGGATCGCCGAGCTCGAGATGCACCCGCTGGACACGCTGGACCGGCGCAACCAGGCCCAGGAGCAGCACGGGCTGGGCTACTGCAACATCACCAAGTGCTGCACCGAGGTCTGCCCGGAAAACATCAAGATCACCGACAACGCGCTGATCCCGATGAAAGAGCGGGTCGCCGACCGCAAGTACGACCCGGTGGTGTGGCTGGGCAACAAGTTGTTCCGGCGCTGAGTCTGTCGTTAGCCCGGCCGGCCCGCCGGGTACCCGCATAGAACCCAAACTCCGAAAGGCAGCGTGGGAGACATGCGAGAAACCACCAGTGTCAACGAAATCCGAACCGCCATCCGGGAGTTGTCCGTCCGCGCCGATCTGGCACGTAAGGAAGGCCGCCCCGACGACGCCGCCGAGATCGAGCAGCGGATAGCGGGCTTTCGGGCGGAACTCAGCCGGCGCCCGTAGCCGGGCTCAGACGCCGAGGCGCCGGAACACGCTGCGGTGAAACACGATCGGTGCGACGTCGGCGTCCACCGTCACCTCGTTGACCCGCAGCACCACGATCGTGTGGTCCCCGGCGGGAATGAGCTGTTCGATCGCGCTCTCCAGCCACAGTGCGGTGCCCTTGATAAACACCGCGCCGCTCTCCCTGGACTCCGTCTCCAGCCCGGCGAACCGGTCGCCGGTCTTGGCGGCCAGAGTGCGGGCGGCCTCGTCGTGGGCCTCGCCGAGGACGCTGATGCCCAGCATCGGGAGGTCTTTGAGCTTGGGCCACGTCGTCGACGTGTTCTGCACGCAGAACGACACCAGCGGCGGATCCAGGGAGACGGGGACAAAGGTGCTCGCCGCCAGGCCCTCCCGGGTTCCCTGGACTTCGGCGGCGATGGCGACCACCCCCGAGGGAAAGTGACCGAAGGCCTCACGAAGTGTGGACGGTGTCAGGTTCTTGTTCGAGTTCACCGGAATTCATTCGCCCCTTGAGCCGAGAACGGGATTCTCGTTCCCGACCCTACCTGCCGAATATCCGTGCGCCGAAGCCACATCGGGGTGCGCGCGCAGCCTGCTCTTCCAGGCGTTGCGGCCGTAGACGGAGAAGATCGGATCCGATGGGTCGGCCACCCGGCCGGCGCGCGCCCGCAGCCCGGGGGGCAGCGTCAACACCGGGATCCGCGCGTCCAGCCGCGGATTGAAGAAGTACGGCACCGAGATCCGGTCCGCGGGCTGCTCCTCCAGGTTCACCCGGTGCTCGGTGGCGCGCAGGTAACCGCCCGTCGCCACCTCCAGCAGCTCGCCGATGTTGACCACGAAAGCGCCCTCGGCGGGCGGCACGTCGATCCATTCCTCAACACCGGGCCGGCGCACCCGCAAGCCCCGGCTCCCCGGCTCGGCCAGCAGCAGGGTGAGCACGCCCGAGTCCTTGTGCGGACCGACGCCCTGCGCGGTGGCCGCGCTGCGCGGATAGCGCACGATCTTGATCAGGGTGGCCGGCGTCTCGGCGAAGGCCGCATCGAAGACATCCGGTGCGCTGCCCAGCGATGCCGCCCAGTGCCGGAGCAGGGTGCGGGCTACCGCGGACAGCGCCTTATCCCATTCGCCGACGATTCCCGGCAGTTCGGGCAGCGCGGCCGGCCACTGGTTGGGCCCCTGCAGCCACAGGTAGTCCGGCTTGCCGGGCGCCCCGATCGGCGCGCGTTCCGGCCCGATGTCGATCTGCTCCCGCCAATCCACCTGGCCGCGGGTCAGCTCGCCGCCCATCCGGGTGTAACCGCGGAAATGCGGGCTGTGGACCATGGCGACCGCGTCTTTGTCGGCCTGGGGCAGCGCGAACAACCGGCGGGCCGCCTCCAGCAGCCTGCGGGCGAGCTCGTCCGGCACGCCGTGGCCGGTCAGATAGAAGAAGCCCACCTCGTGCGCGGCCTCGCGCAACCCGCGCCGCAATTGGATCGCCGACGTGCGCAGATCCACTACGGGCAGGGTGGTGATGCATCCCATAGTTTGAGATCCGTTTCATTATCGGCGCAGGTCAGAGGCGCCGCAGCGGCTCCCCAACCGGTTGGTTAATTAGACGATGAAATCTAGCTCACATTGACTTGCGTTGAACTGACTCGGAGCGATATTTTAGCGGTGTTACTGGTGGGTAACTTAGAAGTAGTACCCAACCACAAGTGGCATTCTCAACGAGGAGGAAACCGTAGTGAGCCACTACAAGAGCAACGTCCGTGACCAGGTGTTCAACCTGTTCGAGGTTCTGGGCGTTGAGAAGGCTTTGGGCGCCGGCGACTACAGCGATCTGGACGTCGACACCGCGCGCGAAATGTTGTCAGAGATCAGCCGGCTGGCCGAGGGGCCCATCGCCGAGTCGTTCGTCGAGGGTGACCGCAATCCGCCGGTCTTCGACCCGAAGACCCACTCGGTGACGCTGCCGGAGTCGTTCAAGAAGTCGGTCCGCGCGGTCACCGAGGCCGGTTGGGACAAGGTCGGCATCGACGAGGTCCTCGGCGGCATGCCGATGCCTCGCGCCCTGGTGTGGGCGCTGCACGAGCACCTGCTGGGAGCCAACCCCGCCGTGTGGATGTACGGCGGCGGCGCCGGCTTCGCCAACATCCTCTACCACCTCGGCACCGAGGAGCAGAAGAAGTGGGCCGTGATCTGCGCCGAGCGCGGCTGGGGCTCCACCATGGTGCTCACCGAGCCGGACGCCGGTTCGGACGTCGGCGCTGGGCGGACCAAGGCGATCAAGCAGGACGACGGCTCCTGGCACATCGAGGGTGTGAAGCGATTCATCACCTCGGCCGACTCCGGCGACCTGTTCGAGAACATCTTCCACCTGGTGCTGGCACGCCCCGAGGGCGCGGGTCCGGGGACCAAGGGCCTGTCGCTGTTCTTCGTGCCCAAGTTCCTGTTCGACTTCGAGACGGGCGAGCTGGGCGAGCGCAACGGCGTCTTCGTGACCAACGTCGAGCACAAGATGGGCCTGAAGGTGTCGGCCACTTGTGAGCTGTCCTTCGGACAGCACGACGTGCCCGCCAAGGGCTGGCTGGTCGGCGAGGTGCACAACGGCATCGCGCAGATGTTCGAGGTCATCGAGCAGGCCCGCATGATGGTCGGCACCAAGGCCATCGCGACCCTGTCGACCGGCTACCTGAACGCGCTGGAGTACGCCAAGTCCCGCGTGCAGGGCGCCGACATGACGCAGATGACCGACAAGACCGCTCCGCGGGTGACCATCACGCACCACCCCGACGTGCGCCGGTCGCTGATGACCCAGAAGGCCTACGCCGAGGGTCTGCGTGCGCTGTACCTCTACACCGCGACCTATCAGGACGCGGCGGTTGCCGAGGCGGTGCACGGGGTGGACGCCGAGCTGGCCGTCAAGGTCAACGACCTGATGTTGCCGGTGGTCAAGGGCGTCGGATCCGAGCAGGCGTACGCCAAGCTCACCGAGAGCCTGCAGACCTTCGGAGGGTCGGGCTTCCTGCAGGACTACCCGATCGAGCAGTACATCCGGGACGCCAAAATCGACTCCCTCTACGAGGGCACCACGGCCATCCAGGCGCAGGACTTCTTCTTCCGGAAGATCATCCGCGACAAGGGTGTGGCGCTGGCCCACGTGTCGGGCGAGATCCAGAAGTTCGTCGACAGCGAGTCCGGCAACGGCCGGCTGAAGACCGAGCGCGAGCTGCTGGCCAAGGCCCTGGCCGACGTCCAGGCGATGGCGGCCACGCTCACCGGCTACCTGATGGCCGCGCAGGAGGACGTGACCAGCCTCTACAAGGTCGGCCTCGGATCGGTGCGCTTCCTGATGAGCGTCGGCGACCTGGTCATCGGCTGGTTGCTGCAGCAGCAGGCCGCGGTGGCCGTACAGGCGCTGGACGCCGGCGCCAGCGGCGACGAGCGGTCCTTCTACGAGGGCAAGGTCGCGGTGGCCTCGTTCTTCGCGAAGAACTTCCTGCCGCTGTTGGCCAGCACCCGCGAGGTGATCGAGACGCTGGACAACGACATCATGGAGCTCGACGAAGCCGCCTTCTGACAGGCAAAGCAAAAACCCCGCTCCCATCTGGGAGCGGGGTTTTTGTTTCACGGCACGCGTCGCACAAAAGGGCCGCCGCTGGATCCCCTCACTCCAGCGGCGGCCCTTTTCGTACGCCCGTCCGCGGTGACCGGCGGTCGTTTCAGGGATGCCCCGTATTGCCGTCGGGGTCGGGGGGTCAGACCACAACACGGGGTCATCCGGGCACTCGAATACCCGTCCGCCCGAATTACTAACCCGCTGTGACCGATTTCATGAACCGGCCGACCCCGAAGACGGCTCACGCCTCCAGGATCGCGGCCACGCCCTGGCCACCCGCGGCGCAGATCGAGACCAGGGCCCGTAGCGGCTTGGCCGCGCCACCCTTTTGCTCCGCCCTCTTCTGGGCGAGCTGCTTGGCGGCCTGCGCGAGGATGCGCCCACCGGTCGCGGCGAAGGGGTGGCCGGCGGCCAATGACGAGCCGTTGACGTTGAGCTTGGACCGGTCGATCGACCCGAGCGCGGCGTCCAGGCCCAGCCGCTCCTTGCAGTAGTCCTCCGACTCCCACGCTTGCAGGTGGGCCAGCACCACCGAGGCGAAGGCCTCGTGGATCTCGTAGAAGTCGAAGTCCTGCAGGCTCAGGCCGTTCCGGGCCAGCAGCCGCGGCACCGCGTAGGTGGGCGCCATCAGCAGGCCGTCGCGGCCGTTGACGTAGTCCACGGCCGCGGTCTCCGCGTCCACCAGGAAGGCCAGCGGCGGCAGCGAGTGGGCGGCCGCCCACTCCTCGGAGGCCAGCAGCGCAACCGAGGCGCCGTCGGTCAGGGGGGTCGAGTTGCCGGCCGTCATCGTTGCGTCGCCGGACTTCACGCCGAACACCGGCTTGAGCTTCGCCAGCTTCTCCGCCGACGAATCCGGCCGCAGGTTGTCGTCGCGGTAGAGCCCGAGGAACGGGGTGACCAGGTCGTCGAAGAAACCGCGGTCGTAGGCGGCGGCCATGTTGCGGTGGCTGGCCGCGGCCAGCTCGTCCTGGTCGACCCGCTTGATGCCCATCTCCTTGGCGGTGATCGCCTGGTGCTCGCCCATGGACAGTCCGGTGCGCGGCTCGCTGTTGACCGGGATCTGGATGCCCAGGTTGGCGGGCAGAGTGCCGAGCAGCCTCAGCCGCTGGACGTTGGACTTGGACCGGCGCAGCTTGAGCAACGTGCGGCGCAGGTTGTCACCCAGGGCGATCGGCGGGTCCGAAGTGGTGTCCACCCCGCCGGCGGCGGCGACGTCGTAACGCCCGGACGCGATGCCGTCGGCCGCGGCGATGGCCGCCTGCAGCCCGGTGCCGCAGGCCTGCTGCAGGTCGAACGCCGGCGTGTAGGACGACAGCTCGGAGCCCAGCACGCATTCGCGGGTCAGGTTGAAGTCCCGGCTGTGCTTGAGCACGGCACCGCCGACCACCGCGCCCAGTCGTTCGCCGGTCAACCCGAACCGGTCGACCAGCCCACCCAGCGCGGCGGTGAACATGTCCTGATTGGACGCCTCGGCATAGGCGCCGTCGGACCGGGCGAACGGGATGCGGTTGCCGCCGAGCACGGCGACGCGTCGCCGTTGCGAACTGCGCTGGTTGCTTGCCTCGGAACTTGCAGGGGCCACTGTCTTCTCCGTGTATCTGCCGTCTGTCGGTTTTGGGATGCCCGTCTGGGGCCATACTACCCACTGTTCTTACTCTGAAGTAAGTTCGTCCCCGATACGGTGGGCAGTAGGCACACCCCGACTTCGCAAGCGCATGGAAGGTAGCTCCGGTGGCTCCCAAGGTCTCGTCCGATCTGTTTTCTCAGGTTGTCAATTCCGGTCCTGGATCGTTTCTCGCCAAGCAGCTCGGGGTCCCGCAGCCCGAGACGCTGCGCCGCTATCGGCCCGGTGACCCGCCCCTGGCGGGCTCCCTGCTGATCGGCGGCGAGGGGCGCATCGTCGAGCCGCTGCGCGCCGCGCTGGACAAGGACTACGACCTGGTTGGCAACAATCTCGGCGGGCGCTGGGCCGACCAGTTCGGCGGCCTGGTGTTCGACGCCACGGGCATCACGACGCCCGAGGGACTCCGGGGGTTGTACGAGTTCTTCACGCCGCTGCTGCGCAACCTGGGCCATTCGGCGCGCGTCGCGGTGGTCGGCACCACGCCCGACGCCGCCGCCAGTCCGCACGAGCGGATCGCGCAGCGCGCCCTGGAGGGGTTCACCCGCTCGCTGGGCAAGGAGCTGCGCAACGGCACCACGGTGGCGCTGGTGTATGTGTCGCCCGACGCCAAACCCGCTGCGACGGGCCTGGAATCGACCATGCGGTTCATCCTGTCGGCCAAGTCCGCCTATGTCGACGGCCAGGTGTTCTACATCGGCGAGGCCGATTCCACGCCGCCGGCCGACTGGGAGCGGCCGCTGGACGGCAAGGTCGCCATCGTGACCGGCGCCGCCCGCGGCATCGGGGCGACGATCGCGGAGGTGTTCGCCCGCGACGGGGCGCGCGTCGTCGCGATCGACGTCGAGTCGGCCGCCGAGACGCTGGCCGAAACGGCCAGCCGGGTCGGGGGTACCGCGTTATGGCTCGACGTCACCGCCGAGGACGCCGTCGACAAGATCTCCGAGCACCTGCGCGAGCACCACGGCGGCCGCGCCGACGTGCTGGTCAACAACGCAGGCATCACCCGCGACAAGTTGTTGGCCAACATGGACGACGCCCGCTGGGATGCGGTTCTGGCCGTCAATCTCCTTGCCCCGCTACGGCTTACCGAAGGGCTGGTGGCCAACGGCACCATCGGCGAGGGCGGCCGGATCGTCGGGCTGTCCTCGATGGCCGGCATCGCGGGCAACCGCGGGCAGACGAACTACGCCACCACCAAGGCCGGGATGATCGGCCTGACCCAGGCGCTGGCGCCGGAGCTGTACGCCAAGGGCATCACGATCAACGCCGTGGCGCCGGGCTTCATCGAGACCCAGATGACGGCAGCCATCCCGCTTGCCACCCGCGAGGTGGGCCGCCGGATGAACTCGCTGCTGCAGGGCGGCCAACCCGTCGATGTCGCGGAGGCCATCGCCTACTTCGCGAGCCCGGCGTCAAACGCGGTGACGGGCAACGTCATCCGCGTCTGCGGCCAGGCCATGCTGGGCGCATAGCTGAGGAGAACGCGATGAATCAGCCAAGCGGCCTGAAGAACATGCTGCGTGCGGCGGCCGGGGCGCTGCCGGTGGTGTCCCGCGGCGACCAGCTGCCCACCCGCACGGTGGACATCGAGGAACTGCCCATCGACCGCACGAACGTGGCCGAGTACGCCGGGGTCACCGGACTGCGCTACGGCAACAACGTACCGCTCACCTATCCGTTCGCGTTGACCTTTCCCGCGATGATGTCGCTGGTGACCGGCTTCGACTTCCCTTTCGCCGCAATGGGTTCGGTGCACGTCGAGAACCACATCACGCAGTACCGGCCGATCGCGGTCACCGACGCCGTCGGCGTGCACGTGCACGCCGAGAACCTGCGCGAGCACCGCAAAGGTCTGCTGGTCGACTTGGTGACCGATGTGAGCGTCGGCAACGACACCGCGTGGCATCAGGTGACGACCTTCCTGCACCAGCAGCGCACCAGCCTGTCCGACGAGCCCAAGCCGCCACCACAGAAGCAGCCCAAGCTGCCCCCGCCCAGCACCGTCCTGCGCGTCAGCCCCGGCCTGATCCGGCGCTACGCCGTCGTCGGCGGCGATCACAACCCGATCCACACCAACCCGATCGCGGCCAAGCTGTTCGGCTTCCCCACCGTCATCGCGCATGGAATGTTCAGTGCGGCGGCGGTATTGGCCAACATCGAGGCGCGGTTCCCGGACGCCGTGAAGTATTCCGTGCGGTTCGGCAAACCGCTCGTGCTCCCCGGCACCGCGGGTCTCTACATCGACGAGGGCCACGACCACTGGGACATCTCGCTGCGCAACATCGCCAAGGGCTACCCGTACCTGACCGGCTCGGTCCGGGCGCTTTAGCGGCGCTTTAGCCCGAGTGCGTCGGGCCTCGGCCCTTGGCAAGCACTTTCAGCCCGTGGGCGCTGGTCGCGGTCAGCAGGAAGAGCAGAAACAACCACAACGGCGGGCGGGCGAGTTCCCAGACGAAGATGGCCGCCCAGATCGGTGAGCCCTGCGTCACCGCGAGCACGCCTGCGGCCCCCGCCAGCGACACCGCCGGCACGTGGAGGCTGGTCCCCGCGGCCCAGTTGATCGTCAGCACGAGCGCCGCGCCGGCGGCCGCGCCGGTGGCAAGCGAGGGTGTCAGCATCCCGCCGGCCCCGCCGGCGCGCAGAAACAACGCGGTCAGCAGGGGTTTCAGAGCCAGAATCGCGAGCGCCGACAGCAGCGTCATGCCGCTGGCCAGGCTGACTGTCAGGATGCTGCGGCCGTTGCCGGGCAACTCGGGCCACCAATGCGAACAGATGCCCATCACCAACCCGGCGCCGGCGAGCGCGGGGACCAGCACCCAGCTCCGCATCTGCTTGGCCGGTCGTGCCGCCGCCATCAGCCGGTTGAACGCCAGTCCCACCGCGAGGGTCAGCGGCGCCAGCAGCAGCCCATGCGCGGTCAGCAGGTACGTGGACTCCCCGATCGGCCACTGCAGGTTGGGTTCGTCGCGCGTGATGGCCGAGCCGACGGCGACCGCCAGGCTGGAGGAAATGAACGCCGCGCCGAGCGCCCGCGGCTGCCAGGTGTTGAGCAGGATCCGCGCCGAGAACAGCGCACCGGCCAGTGGCACGGCGTACACGGCGCCGAGCCCGGCGCCGGCCGCGCAAGCCAGCAACACCTCGCGGTCGCGGGGCGATAGCCGCTTGATCCAAGCCGTCCCGAAATCGCCTAGTGCCGCGGCGAATTGACGCGGCGCCCCCTCCCGGCCGAGGGATGCCCCGGAGCCGACCAGCAGCACCTGCAGCATCGCGTCGACGCTCCAGCAAAGCCGCGGTACCCGCTCGCGGCGCGCGATGGTCTCCGCCAGGGGCGGCACGTGCGTCCTGCTCCGCAGCAACCACCACCCGATCCCCGCCAACGCAGCGCCGATCATCGGCCCCACCACGCGGCGCACCGGGCTGCTGCCGGCAACGCCGACCAGCAGCGCGCCAAACGTGTAGTGATAGGTGACGTGCTGGACGAAGCGCAGCACGAACGTCGTCGCCAGCCCGGCGACCCCGGCCAGCAACCCGACGATGACTACGGCGCAAAAGAAGTCGACGTTGCGGGCGGGCGGTCGAGCCACATGACGAATGTAGGGGCTAGCGCCGGCCCGCGCTGGAGCCACCCTTCTTGGGCAGCGCCGCCGCGGCGGCCTCCCGCTCCTCGGGCCCGCCCCGCAGTCCGTGCCAGAACAGGTTGATCATCAGCTCGGCCGCCTCGTCGGCGTCGATGTCGCCGGTGCTGAGCTGGTTGGCCATCGCCTCGCCTGCGCCCACCAGCGCGACGGCCATCATCTCGTGTTCGCGGTCGGTCCGCCTGCTGCGGCTGCCGGCCCGCACCAGCCCGGCGACCAGCTCGATGATCTGTTCACGCCCTTCGCGCACCATGTGCGCGAAGGCCTGCGAGCTGGTGGCCTGGGTGTACATCACGATCCACGACGCCCGGTTGGCGTCGATGTAGCGCATGAACGCCACGATGGTGTTGCGCAGCAAGTCTTTCGGGCTCTGCGTGAAGTCGATGTCGGCGCGGACGGCGTCGATGAACCGGCCCATCTCCCGGTTCAGGCAGGCGCCGAACAGGTCCTCCTTGGAGCCGTAGTACAGGTACAGCATCGGCTTGGAGATCTGCGCCTCGGCGGCGATGGCATCCATCGAAGTCTCGTGGTAGCCGTTGACCGAGAACATCTGCACCGCGGCGTCGAGCATTTGTTGCTCACGGACAGCGCGCGGTAACCGCTTCGTGCCACCCGCCATCGCTTGCCTCTCTAGCCCGTCTATCTGACCCCAGAGTAAGCAACGCGCCGGGTCGGCACACGCTTTAGTGCCCGCAGGCGGGGCTGCGGCCCTTCATCGTCGCGACCCGCGTCAGCGCGTCGTCGACCCGCTGCGCGGGCAACTCGCCGCCCGCCACCGCCTTCTGCAGGCGGTCCAAGACCGCGGGCACCTCGTCGGTGGTAACCCAGAGCGCGACGTCGGTGCCGGCCTGCAGGGTGCGCAGCACCGCCTCGGCGACGCCGTACCTGTCCGAGATGGCGCCCATGCTGGACAGATCGTCGGTGAAGACCGGGCCGTTGAACGGCGGAGCGCCGTAACCGACACCGTTGCGCAGCAGCTGCACCGCCGCGGGGCTGAGGCTGGCCGGGTCGTCTCCGGTCAGCCCGGGGACCTGCAGGTGGCCGAGCATTACCGCGACCGGGGTCGCGGTGATCAGCGTCCGGTACGGCACCAGGTCGAGGTTCTGCAGGTCACTCAGCGGCGGCGTCACCACACCGCCGGTGTGCGAGTCACCCGAGCCGTGCCCGTGTCCGGGAAAGTGCTTGAGCACCGGCAGCAGCCCGGCGTCGCGCAGGCCTTGTGCGTACGCCCCGGCGTAGGCGATGACCGTGTTGGGGTCGCCCCCGAACGAGCGGTCGCCGATCACGCCGGTGGTGGCGTCGGTGACGTCGACGACGGGAGCGAAGTCGATGGTGATGCCCAGCTCGCGCATCTTCTTTCCGCGCTCGGCCGCCAGGTCGTGGACCTGGGCGACGGTCTGGGTCTGGGCCAGCTGGCGGGGCGACGGCGCCTCGCCGATCAGCGCCCGCAACCGCGACACCCGGCCGCCCTCCTCGTCGACACTGACCGCTAAGGGCAGCGGTCCCGCCTTCGCCGCGATGTCGGCGAGCGGGCCTTTGAAGATCGCCAGGTCCGTCCAGCTGCCGATGAAGATGCCGCCCACGTGGTAGCCGTCGACCACCGAGCGGGCGTCATCGGCGTTCTTCACGCCCACCATCAGCAGCTGGGCCAGCTTGTCGCGGACCGGCAGCTTGGTGACGTCGCCGCAGGCCGGCGGCGCCGGGGCGGCCGCAGGCTTGCCGGCCGAGGTCGACGGCCCCGGTGGCCGGGCGGCGTGGTGAGCGCAGCCTGCCAGCAACGCCGACACGGAGACAAGCACGGCCAAGGTGCGCGAAAATGACATCGGGCCATGCTTTCATGGCGCTATCCGGGCCTCCGGATCTGGGGAGCGACGAGGTTTTCGTCGGGGGTTTTCTTCTTCGGCTGCGGGGGCACTACTGGGCTGGTGCCAGCGGGGCTAGGGGGCAAGATGCCAGCGTTGACCGGTTTCACCCTGGCCGCGGCGGCCAGCATCGCGGTGGGTCTGTCGGTGGGTGTCGCTACGACGGTCGGCGTCACGCTGGCCGTCGCCGACCACGGCGTGGCACCGGCGCGGGGCCATCCGGCTTCGCTTAACCCGCTGGGCCCCCATCAGGTCCAATACGGCGACCGGTGCTTTCACGGCCACTGCCTGCCCTGACGAGCGCGCCGGGGAGCCGACGCCCTTCTGCTAGGTTGGCGCTAAGCCGACTACGTTTTCCCGATGCTGTTAGGAGCCGTCGATGAACCGGATCATTGCGCCCGCCGCCGCGAGCGTGGTGGTTGGTCTGTTGCTCGGCGCGGCAGCCATCTTCGGGATCACCTTGATGGTGCAGCAGGACACGAAACCGCCACTCCCCGGGGGCGATCCGCAGTCGTCAGTTCTCAACCGGGTCGAGTACGGCAACCGTAGCTAGCGGCGAAGCCGGGCGCAGTGGATCGCCGCCTGCGGACTCAGCGGCGATAGCGGCGGCCGGCGCGCCGGATGCACGCCTGCCGGTCGCGCCCGTTTCGCGCCGATGGTTGTGGTTGGTCGGTGCGCTCGCCTGCGCGCTGACGTTCGGCCAGTCCCCCGGCCGGGTCTCCCCCGACACCAAACTCGACCTCACCGCCAACCCGCTGCGCTTCCTGGCCCGGGCCACCAACCTGTGGAACAGCGACCTGCCGTTCGGGCAGGCGCAGAACCAGGCCTACGGCTACCTGTTCCCGCACGGCACCTTCTTCGCGATCGGCCATCTGCTCTCCGTGCCGGGATGGATCACCCAACGGCTCTGGTGGGCGCTGCTGCTCACCATCGGCTTCTGGGGGCTGTTGCGGGTCGCCGAGGCGCTCGGGATCGGCAGCCCGGCGTCGCGGGCGATCGGCGCCGCGGCGTTCGCGCTGTCGCCGCGGGTGCTGACCACCCTTGGATCCATCTCGTCGGAAACCCTGCCGATGATGTTGGCGCCGTGGGTGTTGCTGCCCACGATCCTGGCGCTGAAATCGGGGGGGCGGGCTTCCGTCAACCGGTCGATGCGAGTGCTCGCCGCGCAGGCCGGTCTGGCCGTCGCGTTGATGGGGGCGGTCAACGCGATCGCCACGCTGGCCGGCTGCCTGCCCGCGGTGATCTGGTGGGCGTGCCACCGGCCGAACCGGTTGTGGTGGCGCTACACCGGGTGGTGGCTGGTGTCGCTGTTCCTGGCGATGCTGTGGTGGGTTGTCGCGCTGGTGATGCTGCGTGCCATCAGCCCGCCCTTCCTGGACTTCATCGAATCCTCCGGTGTGACAACGCAATGGTCGTCGCTGACCGAGATGCTGCGCGGCACCGACAGCTGGACCCCGTACGTGGCGCCGACGGCCACCGCGGGCGCCCCGCTGGTGACCGGCTCGGCGGCCGTGCTGGCCACCTGTCTGGTCGCGGCGGCGGGGCTGGCGGGACTGGCCAGCCCGCGGATGCCGGCGCGCGGACGGCTGGTGACGATGCTGCTGGCCGGTGTGGTGTTGATGGCCGCCGGTTACAGCGGCGGGCTGGGCTCGCCGGTGGCCCACGCCGTGCAGGCGTTCCTGGACGCCGGCGGAGCGCCGCTGCGCAACGTGCACAAGCTGGGGTCGGTGATCCGGATTCCGATCGTCCTGGGCATCGCCCAGGTGTTGGGCCGGATACCGCTGCCCGGTCGGGAGCCCGTCTCGGCGTGGCTGCGCGCGTTCGCCCACCCCGAGCGCGACCGGCGGGTGGCGGTCGCGATCGTCGTGTTGACGGCGCTGATGGTGAGCACCTCGCTGGCGTGGACCGGCCGGCTGACCCCGCCCGGCACCTTCAGCGCGATTCCCCGCTACTGGCAGGAGACGGCCGACTGGCTCAGCGAGCACAACACGGGCACGCCGGTCCCCGGCCGGGTGCTGGTGGCCCCGGGGGCGCCGTTCGCCACGCAGGTGTGGGGCACCAGCCATGACGAGCCGCTGCAGGTGCTCGGCAGCAGTCCGTGGGGCGTGCGCGACTCGATCCCGTTGACCCCGCCGCAGACCATCCGGGCGCTGGACTCGGTGCAACGCCTGTTCGCCGCCGGGCGTCCCTCGGCCGGCCTGGCCGATACCCTTGCCCGCCAAGGCATTTCGTATGTGGTGGTGCGCAACGACCTGGATCCGGATACGTCCCGCTCGGCGCGGCCCCTCCTGGTGCACCGCGCCGTCGACGGGTCCCCGGGGCTGCGGAAGGTGGCGCAGTTCGGCGAGCCGGTGGGTCCCGGCACCCTGGCGGGCTTTGTCGCCGACAGCGGACTGCGTCCGCGCTACCCGGCCGTAGAGGTTTACCGGGTGGAGGTCGCCGGCGCGACGTCGGGCATCGCGGTGGAGTCCGACGACGAGCTCGACACGGTGATCCGGCCGCCGCTCCAGGCGCCGACGACCGGGTCGGCCCCGGGGACGGGATAGTCGGGCACCCGGTTGTAGGTATGCCGTGCGTCGCCCGCGGCCCGGATGGCCGACGAATGTTGGTCCACCCGGCCGTAATCGGTCTCGCGGGCCACCGGGGTGTCGGTGACGGTCACCGAGGGCACCGGCAATCCGGCGCCGCGCGCGTCGGCGGTCATCAGCGCGGGGCCCAGCGTCGGCAGGCCCTGCAGCCGGCGCCGCTCGTCGAGGCGCAGCAGCGCCTCCGGTCCGCCGTCCACCCGGGGCAACCGGTCGACGTCCGCGAAGTAGGGGGCGCCCGGATCGCCGGCGACCTCCACCCGGTAAACCTCTACGGCCGGGTAGCGCGGACGCAGTCCGCTGGCGGCGACAAAGCCCGCC